>CAYNVI010000145.1:0-9804 GCA_964400585.1 uncultured Pirellulaceae bacterium
GTCGACGACGACTTGCAGGCGATGGGTCCGCCGGACGTCCAGCGTCGGGGGGTTGTCGAGTGGGTGCGTTGTGCCGTCGACGCGGATCCGGGCAAAGCCGTTTTTCCGCAGGCTGTCCCAGTGCTCTTCGGGGTCCTGACCGGGATCGTACGCCAGCGGGGCGAGCAGCAGCAGCCGCGTCCCTTCCGGCAGCCCCATGACCTTTTCGACCACTTGGTCGGAGGTCTGCGTCCCGACCGGAATCTGACAATCGGGGCAGTACATCGTGCCCAAGCGAGCCATCAGGATCCGCAGGTAGTCGTAGATCTCGGTGACCGTCCCCACGGTACTGCGTGGCGAATGCCCCAGATTTTTTTGTTCCAACGCGACCGCGGGCGACAGCCCTTCGATCCGCTCCGCTTTGGGCTTTTGCACCTGCCCGATGAATTGACGGGCGTAGGAGGAGAGCGATTCGACGTAGCGACGTTGGCCTTCGGCATAGATCGTATGCATCGCCAGCGAGGACTTGCCGCTGCCGCTGGGCCCACAGAAGACGGTCATCGCGTCGCGCGGCAGTTTGACGTCGACCGATTTGAGATTGTGTTGAGAGGCCCCTTCGACGGTGATCTCCCGCGGGTCGTTGACGGGCAGACGGACGCCCGCGGTACGCTCCGCCGCGGCGGCCGCAGGGGTGGGGGGGTGAGGCCGCTCGATCCCCAATACTTTGGCCAGGGCGTGGCCGGTGTAGCTGTCGGGATGGGCCGCGATCTCCTGCGGCGTGCCGGCCGCCACCGCCCGTCCCCCGCCGGCGCCCCCTTCGGGCCCGAGGTCGACGATCCAGTCGGCGGTTTTGATCACGTCCTGGTTGTGCTCGACGACCAAGACGCTGTTGCCGCGATCGACCAACCCGTGCAGGACCTTCAGCAGCAAGCGGATGTCGGCGAAATGCAGGCCGGTCGTCGGTTCGTCCAGGATGTAAAGCGTCCGTCCGGTGGCCCGCTTGCTCAATTCACGCGACAGCTTGATCCGCTGGGCTTCGCCCCCCGAAAGCGTCGGCGAGGGTTGGCCCAGCTTCAAGTATTCCAAGCCGACGTCGACCAGTGTCTGCAGCTTGGTGGCGATCTTAGGAACGTTGTTGAACAGCTTCAACGCTTGCGAGATATCGAGGTCGAGGACTTCGGCGATCGAGTGCCCTTTGAACAGCACCGCCAGCGTTTCGCGGTTGTAGCGTTTCCCTTGGCAGACCGGGCAGACGACCCAGACATCGGCCATGAAGTCCATTTCCAACTTGTTGGCACCGTTGCCGTCGCAAGCCGAACAGCGTCCGCCTTCGACATTGAAGCTGAACCGACTGGCGGTGTAGCCGCGGGTCTTGGCTTCGGGCAGCTGGGCGAACAGGTTGCGGATCTCGTCGAAGACTTTGACGTAGGTGGCGGGGTTGCTCCGCGGGGTGCGGCCGATCGGGCTTTGGTCGATCGTGATCGTCTTATCGAGGTGTTCGATGCCGTCGACGCCGTCGTGCTCGCCCGCTTCGGCTTCCGCGCCGTTCAAGCGGTTGCGGAGGACCGGTTCAAGGATATCGCCGATCAGCGAACTTTTCCCGCTCCCCGAGACGCCGGTCACACAACAGAGCGTGCCCAGGGGGAGGGCGACGTCGATCCCCTTCAGATTGTGATGGGTGGCCCCGCGAACGATCAGCTGCCGCTCGGTGATCGGCCGCAACGTTTGCGGGATTTCGATCGACTCGACGCCCGCCAAGAACCGTCCGGTGACGCTCTTGCGGTTGGCGGCCACCGTCTCGCAATCGCCACTGGCGACGACTTGCCCTCCTTTGACGCCGGGCCCGGGTCCGAAGTCGACCAGCATGTCGGCGGCCCGCATCGTGTCCTCGTCATGTTCCACGACGATCAACGTATTGCCGGCGTCGCGGAGCCGGAGGAGGGTTTCGATCAGCCGATCGTTATCGCGGGGATGGAGACCGATCGAGGGTTCGTCGAGGATGTAGAGGACACCGACCAGGCCGCTGCCGATCTGTCCGGCCAGCCGGATGCGTTGCGACTCACCGCCCGAGAGGGTCGGGGCCGTGCGGGCCAGGGCGAGGTAGTCGAGGCCGACGCCGCGGAGGAAGCCGACGCGGGTGCGGATTTCCTTGAGCACTTCGCCGGCGATCAGCTGACCGGTATCGCTCAATTCGACCCGTTCAAAGAAGGCCGCCAGCTGGTCGATCGGCAGCGAGGAGACTTGGGGCAGCGACAGCGACGGCTGTTCGAAGGCCGGATGCTCGGTCGTCATGGTGACCGCGCAGGCCTGGGGGTTCAACCGCGCCCCGCGGCAGTCTGGGCAGGGCATCGTATCCATGTAGCGTTCCAACTGCCGCAGCTGCATCTTGTTCTTGCTGCTGCGATAGCGCCCCAGGAGTTCGGGGATCAGTCCGTTGAATTCGCCGTGGTATTTCGTGGCTCGGCGACCGCCCCGCCAGGTAAAGGCGATCGCTTCTTCGGTGCCCCACAGCCACACCGCCTGCACCGCTTCGGGGAGATCGCGCCAGGAGGTCGTCAACGCGGTCCCTTCGGCGAGTTCGAAGGTACGATCGATCCACTTTCCCACCCCGGTATAAATATGGCGTCGGTAGCGGCCAATATCGCCCCATTTGCCGAGCACGCTGACCGCTCCTTTGCGGATCGAGAGCCGTTCGTCGGGGATCAGCAGGTGGGGCACGAAGGTGTACAGGTGCCCCAGGCCATCGCAGGAGGGGCACATTCCCTGCGGACTGTTGAAACTGAACAGCTGCGGCGTCGGGGGCGGGTAACTGCGGCCGCAATCGGGGCAGGCATCGTGCGAGGAGAGCAGCAGGTCTTCGCCCTGCCCTGGCTCGGCTTCGGGATCTCCCTGGCCGGTTTGCTCCAGGTGCGCGACGAGGATCCCATCGCCCAGTTTGAGGCTGCTGTCGACCGCTTCGGCCAACCGGCCGCGGTCACGGTCTCCGGGAGCAAACCGTTCGATGACCGCTTCCACATCGTGGCGTCGCTGACGATCGAGCGCCGGCGGATCGGCCAGCTGGAGAAAATCGCCATCGACTCGGGCGTGCCCGTAACCTTGCCGCCGGAGGTCTTCGAACAGGTCCCGGAATTCGCCCTTCTGCCGCCGCATCAGGGGGGCGAGGACGGTCAGCGTGCGGTCGTGTGGTAACGCTTGCAACCGCCCCAGGATCGCTTCGCGGGTTTGGGCGGCGATCTCGGTGCCGCACTGTGGGCAGTGGCCGGTCCCCACGCGGGCGAAGAGAACCCGGAGGTGGTCGTGGATCTCGGTGATCGTGCCGACGGTGCTGCGGGGATTGTTGCCGGTCGATTTCTGACTGATCGAAATCGAGGGACTGAGCCCGTTGATCAGGTCGACGTCGGGTTTGGGCATCTGCCCCATGAATTGCCGCGCGTAGTTGCTCAGCGATTCCACATACCGGCGCTGTCCCTCGGCGTACAGCGTATCGAAGGCCAGCGAAGACTTGCCGCTGCCCGAAACCCCGGTGAAGCAAATCAAATTGCCGCGAGGCAGCTTCAGGTTGACATCCCTGAGGTTATGCTCTCGAGCGCCGCGAACAATGATTTCCGAGGTCGTCATACGGCTGGGCTCTGCCAAAAAGACTTTGAAACCTTACTACCGTAGGGCGGTCGGGGCGATTCGGGAAGGGCTCTTGGATCCTGCCGGCGGGGACTCCCCGTGGTCGATTGGGGGGGCGGCCGGGCAATAAAAAACGCCCGGAAGGAAGCCTTCCGGGCGTGCTGGTATCGCGCAATCGGCGGGACCGTGACCGCTTAGGCGGTCGCCTGGGCCTGCTTGCGTTTGTCTTCGACGATTTGCTCCTGAATGTGCGTCGGGGTGTCGGCGTACTTCAGCAATTCCATCGTGAACGTCCCCTGGCCCTGCGTCATGCTCCGCAGGTCCGTCGCATAGCCGAAGGTTTCGGCCAGCGGCAATTCGCACTGGATCAGGCTGACGCCCTCCCGCGTGTCGGTGCTGGTGATCAGCCCACGACGCGAGATCACGTCGCCGACGACCGTCCCTTGGTAATCTTCGGGGACTTCGATTTCGACGTTCATGATCGGCTCGAGCAAGGTCGGTCCGGCCTTCTGGAAATTTTCCCGGAAGCAGGCTTGCGCACAGGTGTAGAAGGATTTCTCCGAACTATCGACATCGTGGTAGCTGCCGTCATCGAGGATGATCTTGGTGCCGACCACGGGGAATTCCGCCACGGGACCTTTGCCGAGCGAATCGCGGAAGCCTTTTTCGATCGCCGGGATGAATTGCTTCGGGATCCGGCCGCCGACGACCTTGTCTTCGAATTCGAAGCTGTCTTCGCTGTCCGATTCCACCGGCAACAGCTTGCCCACGATGTGGGCGTACTGACCCGAACCGCCGGTCTGTTTCTTGTACTTGTAGTTGAACTCGAGTTCTTTGGTGGGGGCTTCTCGGTAGCTGACCTTGGGGGCCCCGACTTCGACGTCAACCTTGTATTCCCGCCGCATCCGTTCGATGTAGACCTCCAGGTGGAGTTCGCCCATCCCGCTGATCAGGATCTCGTTGGTCTCGTCATCGGTAAAGACTTGGAAGGTGGGATCTTCCTTGCGGAACCGCTGCAAGGCCTTGCCCATCTTTTCCGAATCGGCCCGGCTCTTGGGCTCGACCGCCATCTTGATCACCGGTTCGGGGACGAACATCGATTCCAGCGTGCAGAAATCCCGCTCGGGGGCATAGGTATCTCCGGAGGCCGAATCGATCCCCATCACGGCGACGATATCGCCGGCGTAGGCGGCTTCGATTTCTTGCCGCTTTTCCGAATGCATCCGCACGATCCGGCTGAACCGCTCCTTGCGGCTGGTCCGCTGGTTGATGTAGGTGCCGCCTTTGACGATCGAGCCTTGATAGATCCGCATGAAGGTCAGCTGACCGAAAGGATCGTCGACGATTTTGAAGGCCATCCCCACAAACGGCTTGTCCCGTTCCGAGTTGAGGATGATCCGCTTCGTTTCATCGGCGGGGTCTTTCCCCCAGAACTCGCGTTCCAGCGGGCTGGGCAGGTATTGCGTGACGGCGTCGAGCAAGGGTTGGACGCCCTTGTCTTTGTAAGCCGTCCCGAGGTAGACCGGCGTGGCTCCGCCCAACACGGCGTCGCGAATAACCTTTTCGAGCAACTCTTCCGGTATCGGTTCTTCGCTCAGCAGCAACTCCATCATCTCGTCGCTGTACATCGAGAGGGCTTCGAGCATGTGGCTGCGAGCCGCTTCGACTTCGTCTTTGAGGTCGTCGGGACATTCCTTCTCGACGACCAGTTCGCCGCGCGCCCCTTCAAAGTAGATCGCCTTACGGGTGCGGAGGTCGACCATGCCGCGGAAGTTGTCCTCGGCGCCGATCGGATACTGCATCAGGAACGCTTCGGCATTGAGCTTTTCCCGCAGCTGTTCGACCACTCGGAAGGGGTTGGCCCCGGTGCGGTCCATCTTGTTGATGAAGGCGAGGCGGGGAACCTGGTAACGCTTCATCTGGCGGTCGACCGTGATCGACTGGCTTTGCACGCCGCCGACGGCACAGAGGACGAGCACCGCGCCATCGAGGACGCGAAGCGAACGTTCCACTTCGACCGTAAAGTCGACGTGGCCCGGGGTATCGATCAAGTTGATCGGGTAGCCTTTCCATTCGACGCTGGTCGCCGCGCTGGTGATCGTGATCCCACGCTCTTTTTCCAGCTCCATATGGTCCATCGTCGCGCCGTCGCCGGCACCGCGAACTTCTTCGATCTTATGGATGCGGCCGGTGTAAAACAGGATCCGCTCGGAGAGCGTCGTTTTGCCCGAGTCGATATGGGCACTGATCCCGATATTACGCAGTTTCTCCAGATTCATTCGTACACCTGAACAACGAATTGTCGGCTGGACCGTCGGCCACGATGACCCACGTGGTACAGACAGCCGACGCAACAAGGGAGGGGACACGCCCACCGGGCATCCGATCAGCGTTCTTTCAAAGATCTTTACATGTTTGGGAGGAAACCAAGTCGACCCACCGGCCTCGCGGGCGACCTCTCAACGGACGGCGGCAGCAACGCCAGCCCCGCTGCGGTTGGGGCGCAGCTTGACCGCCCCAGTCTTCCTGAGCCGCAATATCGCAAAGCGGGGACTCGTCCGAAAGGGCAAATCAACCCTTTTGCAGGCAAATGCGGTGCGTTCCGCCCCGCGTTGACCAGCCACGAACTTCCCCGCTCGGGCGCCCCGCTCAGCTACCCCCCGCCGAGGTCTCGGCAGCGGGGGCCGCGGCCGTCTCCGCATCCGGTGCCGCCGCCCCGTCGGTATGGGTCGCCGCCCAGCCGACCGCGTTTTTTAGCAGGCGGGGAAAGGCGGTCCCAGCGAAGTCGTCGGGGTGCCCTAGGGAAGTATAGAAAGAAACGCCGCCATCGGCTCGCGGAAAGGTCCAGGCGACCGGCTCGGCACGCGGGCCGGGGGGTTCCGCCTGCTTGGTGTCCTCGATCAATCCTCCCCAGAGGAGGGGCTGGGCCCGTTGATCAAGCGGCGAAGTGATGTAGAGCGATCCTCCCTGGGGGAAGGGGAGCGGTTCGACGCCGGCGAGCAACGGATGGTCCGCCGCCGACGGCTCGGCGCGGATTCGGGAGGCCTGCTGGTTACCGTGATGGTTGGTGTAGTTGCCGCCCCAAACCTCGGCATCGAAAGCGGGCCAGGCGGCGTGCCCTTGAGGAGGGGACTGCTGGCGAAGAGGAAAGGCGTGGCTGGCGGTGCGGATCCCCAGCATCGGCTTTCCCGCGGCGACGAACTGACGGACGACCGCCAACTGCGAATCCGGAGGGGTGCGGCGGCGGACCGAGATCAGGGCCATGTCGGCTTCGGCCAGCATCTCGATGCCGGGGAACGCATGGTGGTCTTCCTCGCTGGCAAAGATGTAGCGGACGCAATAATCCTTGCCGAGCTGATCGAGGGCGAAGCGAGGCAGCGAGGACGCGGTCTGGTATTCCCGTTCGCCGATCACGATCGCCAGCCGGGGCCGCCGGTCGTTGGCAAAGCGGAACGGTTCGCCGCCGACCACCTGATCGCTGGTGATCGTCGGGCAGACGTGGCGTTCGATGTGGTCGATGATCAGGTCGGTGCCGGTGAAGTGGCTGACGTAAGGAGCGGACGCCGGGTTGTACATCGTGTCGGTCAGGTCGCGCATCAACACGACGTTTTTCCCCGCCATCGCTAGCCGCCGCAATCCGAACGGTCGTCCCAGCACACACATGTTGGTGTGGACCCCGGTCAGGATCACGTTCTCGATCCCCCGGGCGGTCAGCAGGTTCCAGATTTCGGTTCCGGAATCGCTGATCACGTCCTGCTGGGCATCGATCGAGATCGCTGGATTTTGACGGATCCAGGGGGCGTCGGGGTTCCGGCCCGCGGCCCGCAATTCGGCTTCCCAGCGGGCATGCTCCTCGGGCGTGTCGTCCTCGCCCCCGTCGGACTGATCGAGCGGGTAGGTCGCCTTCTCCTCGGCCGGGATCTCGTAGCACCAGCTGCCGATGTCGGGCGGGTAGGCTGCCGCAGCGGGGATAGCCAAGGCGCGTTTCCGAGCCGGATGATCGGCATAGAAATCGACGCATCCGCTGGGTGCATGAATCACGCTGACCCCTTGGTCACGGAGTTCCGCCAACACCTGATTCAGCCGCGGGACCAGCTCGTTGCCGCGCTGCACCGCGCGGTAGCAGTGGTGCGAATCCCACATGTCACAGACGATCACGGCCGTCGCTGCGGGTTGCCAGGATTCGCTTCGTTCGAGCCGATGAAACCGGCCGCTGCCCGTTTCGGTTTCGCTTTGGTAGCGGAGGTCGAGCGTCAGCGGTTCGGCTCCGCCAGCGGGGTGCAGCAAGAGGAAGCCGCTGACCAGGAAGCAAGTCCAGCGAAGCGATGGCATCGAGGCAATTCCCGAGTGAGAGGAAATCGAGGGGGAGCGGCGGAGACGGGGCGCGGGTTCACGATTATAACAAGCGGGCTTCGTCGCGCGGCGGCGAACGTTTTCTGCTGGCTGAGGGAGAACAAGCCGATGACCGGACGTCCGTGGATGCTTGCCGAGGCGACTTTGGAACAGGTGCGGGCCGCCGACTATCAAGTGGCCGTCCTGCCGTTGGGGGCGACCGAGCCGCACAACACCCATCTGCCCTACGGGACCGACACCTTCGAAGCCGAAGCGATCGGCCAGGCGATCTGCGGGCAGGCGCACGCCGACGGGGCCAAAGTGGTGCTGCTGCCGGCGATCCCCTATGGCACCGAAACGAATATGTATCGGCTGCCATTGGCGATGAACCTGCAGCCCACCACGCTCTTTCGCGTGTTGGGCGACCTGATCGATTCGGTCGCTGCCGCCGGGATCCGCAAGGTGGTGTTGCTCAATAGCCACGGGGGCAACGACTTTAAACCGTTCCTGCGGGAATACAGTCAGCAGACGCCTGCGAAACTGTTCCTGTGCGATTGGTTTCGGATGGTCGGGGACCGTTATGAGGAGATCTTCGCCCAGCCGGAGGACCATGCGGGGGAGATGGAGACTTCTCTGGCCCTCGCTTATTTTCCGCAGTGGGTCGTGCGCGACGAGGCGGGGCGGTTGCAAGCGGATGACGGCGCCGTGCGGCCGACCCGCTTTGCGGCGGTCAACGAACGGTGGGTCTCGATCTCGCGCCCCTGGCATTTGCTGACCAAGCAATCGGGTTCGGGCGACCCTCACGCCGCTTCGGCGGAAAAGGGCCAGCGGGTGATGGAGTTGATCGTCGCGCGGATCGCGCCGTTCCTGGTCGAGTTGTCCGAGAGCCCGCTGGATGAGCAGTTCCCTTTTTAAAAGGCGGCGGATCCTATCGCGAGGCCGTGCTGGCGGGCGGCGTGTCGGCGGGTTGGGCGGTGTGCGGGAGCATCACGCGAGCGACCGTCCCTTGACCGGCAACGACGTCGAATTCGAGCTGGCCGCCCAGCTTGGCGATCACGTTGCGGGACAGGAACAAGCCTAACCCCATCCCGCGTCCCGGCTCTTTGGTGGTGAAGAAAGGCTCGCCGATCCGGCCCAGCACCTCTTCGCTCATCCCGGGACCGGCATCGAAGATTTCCAAGCGGACCGAGTGGGGATCGACCTGCGTCTGCAGGCGGACGCGGCCTTCGGCCCCGCTGGCGTCGAGCCCGTTGTGGATCAGGTTGCGGATCGCTTGGGCGACCGCTTCCTGCGGCAGCCAGAGCGGCTGTTGTTCGACCCACTCGGGACCGTCGACCACCTCGACGCGGTGCGGATCTCGGACCCCTTCCAACGTCGCGTCGATCAGGTCGCCGACGGTGGTGTGATCCCAGCTCTGTCCCGATTGATCGCCTGCCGCCGCCCGCATCCGGCTGAGGATTTGACGGCAGGTTTCCAATTGACCATCGACCAGTTGCAAGTCCTCTTTGACGCTGTTGGGCGTCTCACAGCCTTCCAGGTGCCGGCCCATCTCGCGGACGATGACGTCGATGGTGGAGAGCGGGGTGGCCAATTCGTGCGCGGCCCCGGCGGCCAGGGTGGTCAGCCCTTCCAGTTGGCGGCTTCGCACCCGTTCCTCGTGCGCCCGTTGTAAGGCTTGTTGTTGTTCGGTCAGCTCTTCCGCGGTGCGGGTCACAAAGTAGGTCACGACGCTGGAGCAGGCAGCGAAGGCGACGAAGCGGCCGGCCGCCCGGATCGGCTCGAACGCCACGCCTCCGGCAGGCAGCAGCAAATCGATCGGGACGTAGTGCCGGATCAGCAAGCCGTAACCAGCGATCGCCAAGGCGGTCAACACCC
>CAYNVI010000146.1:0-9801 GCA_964400585.1 uncultured Pirellulaceae bacterium
AGACGGTCCGCGAGCTGTTGGCCGCGCACCGCTCGGATGCGAGCTGCGCGCGCTGTCACCGGCGGATCGATCCGCTGGGATACGTGCTGGAAAACTTCGATCCGGTGGGGCGTTGGCGAACACACTATCCCGTTTTGTCGGAGGATCCGCTGGGCAAGCCGCGGATTCAAGCGGGGGCAAAAATCGACGCCCTGGGCCGGTATCCCGGAGCGGAACCTTTTCACGATGTGCGTGATCTGAAGCGATATGTGGTGGAACATCTCGACCAGTTCGGCCGCTGCCTAGCGGAAAAACTGCTGACCTACGCGACCGGCAGCGAGCTTGGCTATGCAGCACAGCAGGAGATCCACCGGGCCGTGGAGGCGAATCTGGCCGAGGGGCGAGGTTTTCAGGACCTGTTGCTCGCCCTGATCGAAAGCGACACCTTTGTTAGCCAGTAAGAACACCAGCCGGTCAGTTCGCCTGCCCGTAAGAACCCGTCGGGAGGGTTCGGGGCGGGGAAAGCTTTGCGGGGAGAGACCAGATGCCACACGCCAAACCGTCACTTCCCGAGAAACCGTGCGTCGTCTGCCAGCGTCCTTTCCGGTGGCGGAAGAAATGGGCCAAGGTCTGGGAGCAGGTGCGGTACTGCAGCGACCGCTGTCGCCGCGAAGCCAAAAGACGCGAGGATTGGCGTCGGCAGCCTTGATCCATGGACTGCGGAAAGCAGGGTCAGCTGGAATCCCGACATTCAATGTTTTGGCTCGCTGCCCTGGACCCCACCGGCATCGGCTCCGTTTGTTTCCTCCGAAGAGCCTCTGGAGATCGGCGTGAAACCTGCGCTGTGCACGATGCTGGCTATCGGCTGGCTGGCCGCTTCGCTGGCGGTGGCTGACCAGCCTCGGCTACGAGACTTGCATTAGCCGCAATAGTGCGGTGGCATTGACCGACTCCACAATCGATGGAAACGAGGCCGAACTTAATGGTGGCGGTGTGATGATCTTCGGTGGCACGTTGGACATGACCAATAGCTCCGTTGCCGCGAATTCGGCAAATGGTGTCGGCGGCGGCATGTTCATCCTGGAAGGAGCAGCCGTCGATATTGCCGGTTCGACCATTGCGCAGAATTCTTCGCGCTCCGGCGGTGGCATTTTTGTGGTGCGGAGCCGAACGACGATTTCGGAAAGTGCCATTGCTCATAACGAGAGCGCTTTCGGCGGCGGTGTCTATAACCGGTTCGGCTCGCTCGAGCTACGAGATGTGACCCTTTCGCCCAATACAGCGAAGGCGAATGGAGGGGCGCTAATCAACTTTTACTACGATAGGGGTAAGGTGATCGTGAGCGCCAGCCGCTTTACAGGAAACAAAGCGGCCAAGAAGGTTGGGCTGGGGACCGGTATTTACAATACTTTGGAGGGCGACCTCACGATTGACGACGCTACCGCGATCAGACGCTCTGGCTTCGCCCGTTCCGTGTCCCAACGCCATTGGCCGGCGGCCTCCGGCGAGAAGCGGAACCGCCCGGTTTTCCCGCCGGTCCAGCACAGCGGTCCCCGCCGCTCAACCAAGCCGCCCGGACGTTCGAACGCATCATCAACGGGTCTCCGCGGAGATCTCGGAGGCTACCGCTGTTGGAAGCGGGCGTGGTCCGGTCGCCTTGCCGCCCATCTGTTTGGGTCGCGACCGCTTGCGCTCCCGGCGGCCGCGTCACCGCTTCACGTCGAGGATCACGCGGCGGTAGGCGGTCAGCGCCGGTTGGCCCGCATCCGTCAGACACCTTTTCAGACCCCGGCGCAGCCTTCGCTCCTGCCCTAGAATAGCACGGCTGAGGGGCTCGGAAAAAGCAGGGCCTTCGGCGCTGTCGCGTCATTGGAAAATCGAAAACCAAGCCTGACCCCGGGGCAGCCTCCCTGACAGTAAGCCTCGCTGACAAGCACTAAGCGGTGATATCAATGAAGCTCGTGGTCCGACTGTTTACGATTTTTTTCTTGCTTGCCAGCGTCATCGTCCTGATCCGATTGTCGATTGAAAACCGCGAATTGGAAGATCAGATTGATCAACTGGAAGCCGAACTCGGGCGGATGCCGATCGGCAATTCCGACCGAGTTCACCTCGTGCAGATCGAAACGCCCGACGTGCCGCCTGAAGTGGCAACAGCCCTTGAGCGTGTGTGGCAATTCCGCTGCTATTTGCCGCCGGGCTACGAAGTCATCCGGTCCAGTGGGGGAGGCCGAGTTGCGAAAGCAGGGGTTTATCTAGATGGCGGTGCCAACTCGGGCTGGGGGTCGCCGCAACCGGAGGCCATTCACCAGTTGTTGACAGTTAGTTTTCAAAAGAAGGCCGATCGATTGGAGGCATTTTACAGCTTTGGCGGATCAGCCGGGGCGTCCTCTTGGGGATCTTTTGACCCTGATCGTTTTGACAATTCATTGGTCGCTCAAACGATCGTGAACAGAGAACAGGGACCACGCTCGTTTGATCAGGAAACCATCTTGCCCGTATTGCGGATCTACGACCCAGCCTCTGCAGAAGACAAGGAAGTCGCGGGCAAGACAATAACAACCTACGCCGGTGGATTATTTGTGCTGTGTCCGAAATCACGCGAGTCGGAGTTCAGCGAGTTAAGACGTGGAAAAACGCCCGTTGGATTTGAATCGAGCTGGATTGCGAAGGAGGCGACTGGTGAATGATGCCGAATTGTGTCGATCCATCATGCCAAGGTTTTCGCTATTGAATCTATTGGCATTAACCGCGCTGATCGCGATTGGAACGGCCGTCGGATTGGCCTATCAAAAGAACCGCTCCATGGTTCAACAGCGTGAGGAATTGCTCTCTCTGTCCAGTCGCTTGCGCGTTGACAACGCGGATGAATTGGCTTTGTCCAAAATGCCGAGGGTGGCCAACGATTTCCAGTCGTGGAACGTGCATGTCCCCAGCGGACAGGAGTACGACGTGCGACTGGGTATGGGAGCCGTTTCCGAAAAGGGAATACCGCCGATTCTCGGTAGCGCGCGGATCCCGGCTGGACGACATCGCGTGACGCTTCACACCGGCGATTCTCCCAGCGAAGAGTTTCGCTACGTGGTCTACGTTGACGGCAAACAGGCGATCGAAAAGACGATGGGCAGCGATTGGATACCAGGCGGTTGGTCATCGGCCAGGGGCATCAGTTGGCCGCGCGAACCAAAACTCTCTCCGTCTCCGCTGCAACTCTCCACGCGGAGCTACAAGCCAAGACTCGATTTTGGAAAAGGAAAAGGACGTTTTTTTAACGGTCAAAGCGACAACTACGTGACGCGGAAGGGCTATCGACTGTGGATTGACCAGTCGGATCGAGTCTATCCACCGGCTTCGCCATTTATGGGATTTTCCTATGACCCAAAGCATCTTGGCATCGGCTTGCGCGATGGATTGCGGTACAAACCGACCAGTCGTCCGCCCTACGATTGGACGTTCGCGCGCCCGAATTTGAACACCAACGATCCGGTGCTGCGAATTTCGGCTGAGTTCTTCGCAAGCGACGGAGCGATTCTTTCCAGTCGAACGCAATTCTTTCAATCATGGCAACTGCGCAACGATGCTCGCGGACAGAACCCCCTGAGCTGGCAACCAGATCCGGCACAATCCGTGTACTCAGCGTTTCTAAAAGCCAAGCTTCAATCAAGCGAGGTACCGCAACCCGTTGTGCAGCTGAAATGGGATGCGGGCAGGCCCGACGAGGTCGGACTACGTCTTGCGGACACTCCCGCGAACGAGCGAGTCAGCCGATGGCGGCTTCGCATCCTCGACGGAACCAAGCATCTGTGGCGAGAGTTGCAGATCGGCGACAGGACGATCGACGCGACAAAAGTAACTGATAAAGATGTCGCCAAGCCGCCCGACGCCACGTTCGACCTGGAGCTGAGAAATGACGCGACGGCCGACACTCGACTTCAGTGGCAAACGAACGAAACCTTGCCCCTGCAAATTTTGGAACGCAGACAGAAATCCTACGCAGGCCTGGGGCTTTACAGCGGACTACCGCTGACGCTGGGAATTGAGATTCCAGCCGCACTGGAACCCTCCCTCACGGTAGGCGTCCTTGAGGAGTCCCCGAATGTCCCGGCCGACGCCTTCCCCGGTGGCAACGTTTTCGAGGAGATCCGGATCGACCTCGAAGCGGTGGGACATGATTGGATTTGGCTTGAGGCCAAACCGAAAAAGCGAAAGGTTCCTATTTGAAGTACGACCAGCTCTAGCGATTCTGCCCGGAGCAGGCGTCGCGCCAGCCTGTACAAATCGTCATGGAGGTGCAACTTGTCGTACCCGCGACGATGAACGACTGGCGTTTGGACGCAGCCTTCATCCAGTAGGGTGACTCAGCTGGTCGGCTCGTTTGAGAATCGATGGGATGCGGTGTGGGCCAGCCATTGCTGCGATCTTGTCGGCAGCATCAGCTGCGGGAATGCCGGCGGCCGTGACGAAAAGCGGTCGGGTGCTGCCACCGCGGTAGAGCCTGGTTGCGTGAGCTGTCTGCTTGAACGGCTTCTTCGCGACCCCACTCACCGGCACTCGCTGGCCAAGGGCTCCGTACAGGTGGGCCCGAGGCCAGGGGATTCTTGCTCGTCGAGCCAAACGTAGCCGTCGACGACAATCACCTCTGGCGGGTCATCAAGCTTGGCCAGCACCGCTTGGATCCACGGCAGTTCTCGAAGGTAGAAGCCGGTACGTTTGGCCGGTAAGACCATGCGACACGGCACCCGGCGGCTGTCGCGGCGTGTGGGGCGGTGTGCCGGTTAGTCATGGTCTGGGAGGCCAGCGGCGACCATGGCCTTTTCCCAGCTGCGGAACGCACGGCGGATGGAGAGGGCGTACTCGCGGATTTCTAGGCAAACCTCCGTCCAGACAAGGGTTTGCCCGGCGGTTTGACGCTTCTTCAGCTACAGGGTCATCGTCCATCGGGCGAGACGCTTCGGCCGACGACGGGAATTGTCGCCCAGATTGATCGCCGAAGCCGCTAGCGCAGCGCGTCTGGAACCGAAGTGGCGCAATGCTTTGCTCGGAAGAGGGGGATCATGCGACTGAGAAGTTCGTCGGCAAACGCGGACGGGTTGCGAAAAGATGCAACCCGGGCTCGGACCGAAGCAGCCTTGCGTTACCCGCTTACGTGCCCAGGACTCGCCCTCCTGATGCACTTCCAGTTGACTAATCAGGGACGGAAGGCCGTCGTTTCGTGTTTGCTCTCCAACCCAATCGGCAGCGTGTCCCACTTTGGACCGACTTTGGCTTATCGGCCGACGTGCCTAAGGGGGGCCGCGGGAAAGGCCTGGGGCGCAGGCGTTTTCGGTTGACTTCCGATTTACTCCTGTTTCCATTCGCGCAGCTTGTCGATTCGCACTTCACCGAGGTCGCGGACCTCACCTGACTTAAACTCCAGGTCTTCGAACAGGTAGTGCCGAGCCAGCAGCCGGTTACGAGCCTCGTCTTTCTGGTCGATCATCACGGTCAACGGCAGATTGGGGGCGAGGCCGACGAACTCAAAGCGGCCCTCCACGTCGGTATGAGGGTAATAACCCTGCTCCGGTTGTGAGGGGAGAACACCCAGCTTCTCGGTCGGATCATAAGAGTAGGGCGTGTGGATCTTCGCCCCGGCTAGCGGGCTGCCGTCCTCCCGCACGACGCGCCCGCGAACACTCGCCGCCGGCTTCAGTTCGATCGTCGCCGACTCGTCGTGCGGCTGCACCCACGTCCAGCCGGCCAACTTATAGTCGCTGCTCTGGGCCTGAACGACACGCGGCTTGTCGTTGGCGAAGAAACTGACCACCGCCTCCTGCCACCGCGTGCGAGAGGAGTTGCGCGCCCACAGCCGAAAGCTGTATAGATCGGGAGTGGCATTGGAGTAATAGATAGTGAAGCGGACCGGCTCCCCGGCCGGGCCGGTGAACTGCAGGGGGACGTCGGTGCGATTTTCTCCCACCACCAAGTCAGTCTCGTATGCGTCGCTTATGTCCGGAGTATCCACCTTGTACAGTTGCGTCCAGTCGTAGGCATTCAGCATCGACGGCTCGGTCCGGAACATCGTGTGGTTGCCGTTGAGTTCGTAGAGGTGGTGGTCGATCTGATCCCAACCGATACCGCGGCGATAGTTCTGAGGCACGCTGGTGGAGGCACGAAAGGTCAGGATGCCGGGGCCGGGCAGGACCTGGATCTCGAATCCCCCCTGCTTGTCAACGCTGGTGGAGTGCCGGTCGACGCTGATCGATGACGGCTTGAGGAGCTTCAAGTGCGGGTTATCGCTGAAAACGTAAAACGAGACAGTCCCAGGCACCGGTCGTCCGCTATTGCGATCGGTCGCGGTCGCGGTGACGGTGACGCCCTGCGGCATTTTGTAGTTGACCGTCGCGACCTTTTCGAAGGGGCTGATTTCGGCACGCCGCTCAACCGCCACCATCTTCTGCCCCCTGGGTGGTGCAGCGAAAATCCGCCAACTGGCCGCCGGCATCCCGAGCAGTTCGTATTTGCCGAAGACGTCGGTCTGCGCCGCCATCAGTTCCTCGGCTCGATCGAAGCCGAAGCCGGGCGCCCGCCAGGGCGAGACCGTCGCACCGACAATCGGCTTGCCAGAACCGACCTCACTGACTTCGCCGGCAATCGGCACCGATCTGGCGACGGTCTGCTGAAAGCCTTCACGCGCATGCACCGTGATGTCAGGATCGCCCCGCTGCGTGCCGATCCTGAAAGCGGGGCCGTCATCGGTGCGGATGAGGATCGTCGTCGCGGCGGATCGTTCGCCGATGGCGAGCAACCCCGTGAGTTGATCGGGCGCCACCGAGTCGATCGTGAACCGGCCCTCCTGGTCGGTCTCGACCCACGGCAACAGGACATCCGACGACGCTTTGACCTCGATCAAGGGCCAGCCGTCAAGTTCTAGGCGGCGGATCCACTCTGCCTCCGCGATGGCTTCTTGCAGGGATCGGCCTCTCTCGAACTTGATGATCTTATAGGGCCGCACCCGGACGCCGGCTTTCCGTGCTCGTCCACCAAGCGTCCGGAGATACTCGCCGCCGGCCGCAGTCGAATACGCACCGCCTCGCCGTTCGAGTGGTCTTTGAGTGAGACGCTATGGTCAACCAAACCGTAGCCTTCGGTACGGGCAAACAGCTTGAGATGCTGTGCATCGGCAGGCAGTTCGACGCTGCAGGCCCCCTCTTCATCGCTAAAGCCGAATGACTGGATTGGATCATGCAGGTGAAAGCGGCCGGCGACAATCGCCCCTTTCACCGGCTTGCTGTCGAGATGTGGAGTGCGCACATCCGGATTGCCGTCGTAGCCCCCGTGGCCGGCCCCGTGATCGTCGGAAATCATCACCACGATGTTGGGCCCGGCCGCATCCTGCCCCGCAGTCGCCGGCGGACCCGTAAAAAGACAAATTCCGCAGGCCACCCCCAGCACGTACTTAAACTCGTTCATGCATTTCATCCAGATCTTTGAACTACCCAACGCTCGCCGCACACGGCAAAACAGAGAATCTCAGCAACAGCTTTAACTGCAACTTCTCTTCGTGACGTCGCTTGCGTCAAAACCGTCGGTTTCGGTGTCCCAAAGCCGGCCCAAGCGATCTGCCCGGTCACATTTTAGACACCGTTTCGTGATGCTCTTTCACTCCACCCTGACGGTGACGATAGACCATCCCGATGGACTTCACGCCTGCCCAGTCCGAGAAGATGACCGCCCACCCGCGAGCGGCTTGACTCAAGCGATGCAAACGTAATCCTTGGACCGAAACGAAATCGGCGTGCGATTGCCCTGGGAGGACATGAGCAATGCCACGGCTTTTGTTCTACCGAAATCCAATCTAAAATGGTTTCCTCATTCGGCACGGGCACCACGCATGGCGGTGGCACAGCAAATCAAGGCACTCTTGGCTGAGCCGCGAGTCTTCGACTGACAAAAAGTATCACTCTTTGCTGGGCCACCTCATCGTGCAGGGGCTCAAGAATTACATTTGGAAGCACACATGCAGCAGCAACACGAAATCTATTGCCACTATTTCTCTCAAGAGGACCTGCTTGGCGCAGGTTGTCTCGACATGAAACTTGCCATGCAGGCTGCGGAACAGGCGATGCTCGCTTTTCGCAACGACGAGGTGCTTTTCCCCGAGAAGATCGTTCAAATATTCGACGATCAAACCCAGGAGCGCATCAACTGCCTGCCTGCAACCTTTCTCAAGAAAAAAGTCTGCGGCGTGAAGTGGGTTTCAGTCTTCCCGCCCAACCCAGTCGTTCATGGTATTCAGAACCTCTCGGCGGTGATCATTCTGTCAGAGATCGAACACGGTTTCCCGATCGCGATCATGGAGGGCACGCTGTGTTCGAACATGCGCGTCGGGGCAATGGGTGGTCTTGCGGCAAAACACTTGGCACGGCAGGACGCAAAGTCGATTGGATTCATCGGGGCAGGTGAGCAGGCGAAGATGCATCTGATCGCCATGAAGACCGCGATTCCAACGCTGGAGGTATGCCGCGTCGGCGCTAAGACCGCGGAGGAGGAAGCACTGTTCGTGAAGGAGATGTCACCGATCCTGCCCGATGTCCAGATCATCGGAGCCGAGACCGACATCCGTCGTGCGATCGACGGGGCCGACATCATTGTGACTGCAACGAGTGCCCAGGCACCGCTGTTAAAGGCCGCGTGGGTCAAGCCTGGGGCATTCTACAGTCACGTCGGGGGCTGGGAGGATGAGTACGCGGTCGCCGAGGCGTGTGACAAGATCGTTTGCGATGACTGGGACACCGTGAAGCATCGGACCCAGACCCTTAGCCGTATGTTCAAGGACGGCAAACTTGCTGACTCAGATATCCATGGCAACCTCATCGACATTGTCGGCGGCGAGAAACCCGGCCGTCAGAGCGACGAGGAAATCATCTACTTCAATGCCGTCGGCCTTGCCTATACGGATATTGGTATCGCGATGGCCATGTACGAGCGGGCTCTCGATGCCGGCATGGGTCAGAAGCTGAAGATGCAGAGCAAGATGATCTTCGAGCACGACCAACTGCCTCACTGGGTCCGTCTGTAACAGACGTAGACCAGTGGGGACCGGCTGCGGGTCGAAGACCACGGCTTCGACGGCAAGTACTGGTCGGTGAATCGATTCGGCCGGTCGCTCGGGGCTCATCACGAAGTTGCCTTTCGTCGTATGGAGGTCGATCCGGGGGACGAGCTGCAGGTCGACTTGGGCAGCGGCCGGGGGATGGGCCGCGCCAAGAGGAACCATGGAGCCTTGGGCCGGCTGGGCCAGGACCGTCGCTGCGCTCCTTGGGCAGGCGGTCGGCTCGCCCTGCAGCGCCGGGCGAGCCTCGGCTTAGGAGGGGGCCCCCGCGCCCAGCCTCTGGACTTTCTTCAGCCAACGACGCCCCGACGAGGACGAGAGGCGGGGATCACCGGAAGGGGCGGCTGCTTGCAGCGGGCCGGGAGCTTGCTACCCTGAGGGGAAGAGAAAGGGCAGAGTTCCGGGGTAAAAACCGCTCCAAAACCCTGCCCTGCAGTCTGTTTCCTGTTTTCGGAAAGACCGCGAAATACACCGATTTCTCTAGTGGAGCCGAAGAGATTCGAACTCTCGACCTCTGCATTGCGAACGCGAAAACTGGGTCAAAAAAGTGAGAAAAGCTAGCGTTTTTCGCATTCTTCGTGACCAAATTGGGCTCTTTTGTGACCGCTCGGGAGATTTTTGGTCACAAAATGGTCACAGCCGATGGCTAGCAGCAGTGCGTCTGCAGCGGTCTCTCGATGATCGGCTCTGGGTGTCTGGATCGATGGGAATCTGATCGCCAGGCAAAGACT
>CAYNVI010000147.1:0-9797 GCA_964400585.1 uncultured Pirellulaceae bacterium
CGATCAAATAGACGCGATCAAATAGACGCGATCAAATAGACGCGATCAAATAGACGCGATCAAATAGACACGATCAAATAGACGCGGTCAAATAGACGCGGTCAGCCCAGCGGCGGGCCCTGCTCGTCGTTCAGCGAAAGCGGGCGACGGTCCATCCGTGGGCGGAGGGCAAAGGAGCCAACGGCAACGCCTGGCCCGCGGCTAGCCTGGCCGTGTGCAGGTGCCAGCGGTCCCCGGCCATCAGCGGCAAAGGCTGCAGGTCCTGGCGGCGGACGGCCGCTTCGATCACCCAGCGACCGTCCCGTACTTGGGAATCGACAAACCACATCGGGTGCCATCCGACGAAGCCGTCGCAGGTATCGCGCGTCGCCCCGCGGGGACTGACTTCCAACACAAAGCTCGTCATCAGGTCGCCTTCCAAGTCGATCCGGAGGACCGCTCGGGGTTCCGGCTGCAGGTCGGCATCTCGTCCCCTCGCCGACCCCTCGCGCGGCTTTGTTTCGTTTTCCGCCGCCGGTCCGGCGTAGCTCCAGTAAAAGTAGTCCCGGTCGTAGGCCAGTCGCCAGCTGCCGCCGTCGGCCGTCGGCACCACGGAAGCTTCCTGCCAGCACGCGTCCTCCAAACGGGCATCGAGACGCGGGGGCTCGACCGCCCGCGCGACCGGATGCTCCGATGCGGGAGTGACTCCGGCGAGCCTGGCCCACCCGGCCATCGCCGCGGCATCCCGCCAGCGGCGGACATCGGCCAACGGCTCCGCGTCCCGGGCCCCCGCTTGCCCGGCGGTGGCCCGCTTGGCGGCGGCCTGTCGCCGGCCCGCCTCGCGGACCAACAAGACCCGTGGGTCAAAATCCCACGTCAAGTCGATCTCGGCGTCCGCCGCCGGGCCCCGACGGTTCGTGCCACCACGGTTGGGGGCGAGGACCCGCTCGCGATCCCAGGTCACGGCCGTCTGCACCAGCTCCTGAGGATCGAGTTGCGGGGAATCACGGCGTCGCGGGGGCTCGGCTCGCCCCGCACCGCCCGGCGTCGACCGCGGCGGCGGGTCTTCGGCAAAGGGGGAAAGCTTGACCGAGGCCGCCGCCGTGCTGGAGGCGACGGCGATCGTGGCCGGCGCGACCCGGCCGCGCTGCATCATCTGCCACTCCTCGCTCCCTTGCAGGGCTTGCAATCGCAAGGTCGCCAAACGGCCGAGCGGCTGCTCGGATAATGCCTGGGAGGTCGCCTCCAAGGCTTGGCGATACAGCTGCGGTCGATCGGCCCGCCGACAGCGCGCCAGGACCTCCTGCAGCAGCTGCGGCCGGGCTTCCCTTGGCGTTTGCCCCAGCAACAGATCGAGGCGGCTGATGAAGGCCCCCCGCTGGTCGCCTTCCTGCACCAGTTTCGCGGCGATCGAATGCTGTCCCGCCCGGGCTCGCAAGACCTGCAGCAATCGCCGGCTGGCCTGTTCGGCCAACGGGCGACTATCGGCCGGATCGCCGACCGGCAGCCCGTCGAACAAGCCCGAGCTGGCCCGGCGGCTTGAAGCGCGGGCATCAAAGGTGGTGCGCAGCCCCAGCGTCTGGGGGCAGGGCAGGGCGGGTTGCAGGACCGACCAGGCTTCGCGCCACAGGTCGCCGGTGATCGCGCCTGCCCGAGGCAAGATCGCACCGGCATGCACGGAGAGCTCGCTCCCGGCAGGCGCGCAGGTCTCCCAGATCCGGGAAACGTCCCGCCGCATCGCCGCCTGCCGCCAAGCCTGCCGCGTCGCGCGGTCGAGCGTCCCGTCGAGCACCAAGACCTGCGGGGCATAGCTGCGGAGGACGCGTTCGATGGCGACCGCCGGCGTGCCCGCAGGAGAGAGCTGCAGCACTTCGCCTCCTCCCAAGCTGGCGGCCACCTGCTGGGTCAGACCTGACGGCCGGGGAGCCAGCGGATCGTCGCCGCCCGCCGCTGCCTGTTGTTGCGCGCCCCCCAGTTGCGCGCCCGCCTGTTCCGCGCTCGCCTGTTCCGCGCTCGCCTGTCCGCCTTCCGCAGCGGGGACGAGGCAGACGGCAAACCGGCGGCCCATCTCCAGCGATTCGCTCGCCAAGGCAGGCCAGGGGAGTTGTTCGGGGGCGGCCGCGACCGCCAGCAACGCGGCTCGGCGTCCTCCGCCCCGTTGCACCCGCCAGGTCACTCCCCCATCGCGGGTGGCCAGGATCGTGCCAAAGGCCCCCACCGCCCAGCCCCGCTGGGCATCCCAAAAATCGAGATCCCGCAGCGGCGCCTCGTGGCCGCTCGCGACCAAGCTCGCCTCCCCCTGAGGGTTGATGTGGAGGATCTGATCGCCGGGATAGCCGACCGCCCAGAAGTGCCCGGCCGCTGCCTCGGCAGCCAACCACTCCGCCGCCGCCCCGGCGGGTAGCGGAAGCGGCTGCCAATGGGCGCCTTGATCGCGGCTCTGGAAGGCCACGCCGTCAACGCCGATCGCCAGCCGTCGCGCGCTGACGCCTGCCAGATCCCGCAGCGTTTGCGACGCGAGGCTGGGCCGCGGAGGCGCAGCGAGATCGCGGTAGCGGTGGACGAGTCCTTGCTGGTCGAGCACGTCGAGCGGTCCGGTCGCCGGACCGGCCAGGGCCGCCACCCCGCGAAGCTCGCCCGGCAGCATCGGTGTCCACCCTCTGCCGCCGTCCTCGCTCTGGAACAGGCTGCTCAAATGGAGCGGCGAATAATCGCCGCCGACGACCGCCGCCCCCTGGCCCGCCAAGGCGACGTGCCGCAGCAAGGGGAGGTCATTGGTGACCCGTTCCCAACGCCGCCCGCCATTGGTCGTGACCAGCACCACCGCGTGGCTGATCTGGGTTTCCGGCTCGTACCAGCCCCCCACGGCGATCCCCCGCCGCGGGTCGGCAAAGGAGACATCGAACAGCGGACGGGTTGTCCCGCTCGCTTGCGGCTGCCAGGAATCGCCTCCGTTGTCGCTATGCCAGATCACCCCCCGATCCCCGACCGCCCAGCCCCGATCGACATCGGCGAAGGTCACCGCATGCAGGCTTGCATCGTCCCGCAACGACTCCGGCACGGCCGCCGCTTGGCGCGTTTCCGCCCAGGCGGCACCGCGCGGGCCCGCCCCCTGCAACAGCTGCAAGCAGACGACCAGCACTCCGCTGATGACACCCAGGGGAGGGCGGAGACCGGCAGGGACTGGCTGCCGAACGAGCGATCCATCGCCCTGTGACATGATGTCATCGCCCTGTGACATGATTTCATCGCACTTTGTTCCATCGCACTGTGACATGACAAAGCCTTCCTTCTTCCAAGCGTTGCTTTATCCAAGCGTTTGTCGCACCCAGGCGGCGCCTGCCCAAACCGCACAGAAACCGAGCCCCAGATTGACGCCGACATGCAAGGCCATCAGCGCCACCCGCCCTTGTCCGCCCAACCAGACCGCTTCGAAAGCAAAGGTCGAAAAGGTGGTCAGCCCCCCGAGAAATCCGACCCGGATCGCCAACAGCCCCCGCGGCGACCAGGCGACCGCCTCCTGCAATCCCCACTCGGCCAGCGCGCCGATCGCCAGGCAACCGAGCAGATTGGCGACCGTCGTCCCCAGCAGGCTGGTCCCGCCGGGGAGGGCCGAGGCGGCCAGAGTAAGCAGGAACCGCAGGACCGCGCCCCCGGCCCCACCGGCGGCCACCACGGCGATGTCTGCAAGCCAACCAAACCGTTCCATACCGCGACGCCCTCCTGGCGAGCCCCGCTGCGGGCGACCCCCCTGGGAAGCGGTCACCAGGGAAGAAGCGGGGGAAAAAGTACGCGGGAAACCAACCCTCATTAGGGAGGGATTACGACCCGTTCGGGGAACCACCGCCTGTAACCGCCGTGCCCACGACGATTTCTGCCGTTTTCTCGGCAAAACGCGAACGGTCAGAGGGTAGTTGTGCGTCAGAATAGGTTGATTGAGCATTGCCTAAGCTGAGGCCTCAACTTAGATTCGGGGTTTTGCGGGCGTGCGTAAACGCCAGTTTTTCAGATGCCCCAACGATCCCCCCGTCAGAACGGACAAGATACGACCATGAGCGCCACGAAAGCCGCAGCCGGCAAGCAACTGATGACTGGAGCCGATATCCTGGTCAAGTCGCTGGTCGATCATGGCGTCGAGGTCCTGTTTGCCTACCCCGGGGGATGCAGCATGCCGATGCATCAGGCCCTGACCCGCTATGGCCATTCGCTCCGCACGATCTTGCCCCGTCACGAGCAGGGGGGCGCCTTTGCCGCCCAGGGCTACGCCCGCAGCACCGGTCGAGTCGGCGTGGTGATGGCCACCAGCGGTCCCGGAGCGACCAACCTGGTGACCGCGATCGCCGATGCCAAACTCGACAGCATTCCCCTGGTCTGCGTCACCGGCCAGGTCCCGACCGGGGCGATCGGTTCGGATGCTTTCCAGGAAACCCCGATGGTCGAAGTCTGCCGGGGGATCACTAAACACCACTACCTGGTCACCGACGTCGCCGACCTGCCGCGGATCATGAAAGAGGCGTTCCACATCGCCTCGACCGGCCGCCCCGGACCGGTCCTGATCGACATGCCCAAGGACGTCCAACTGAGCTCATTGGAAGTCGATTGGGACCATATCGAGATGGATTTGCCCGGCTACGCGCCGGTCCCGCCTGCGGTCGCGAGTGAGAAGATCAAGCAGATGGCGGCGGCGATCAAGCGGGCTCGCCGGCCGATGATTTACGCCGGCGGTGGCATCCTGATCGGCGAGGCCAGCGAAGAGCTCCGTGCATTCGCCAAAAAAACCGGGATCCCCGTGACCACGACCGTGATGGGGTTGGGCGCCTTCTCGGGCGACGACCCGCAATCGATGGACATGCTGGGCATGCACGGTTCCGCTTATGCCAACTACGCCGTGCGGGATTGCGACCTGTTGATCGCCCTCGGGGTCCGCTTCGACGACCGCGTGACCGGCAAAGTGACCGAATTCGCCAAGCACGCCAAGATCATCCACGTCGATATCGATCAATCGGAACTGAACAAGATCAAGGAAGCCCACATCCCGGTCTGCGGTGACGTCAAGCAGGTCCTGGGCGAATTGAACCGCGTCGTGGAGGCCCCCGATGACATCAGCGAATGGCTGCAGCGCTGCCGTGACCTGAAAGCGAAACACCCCTTCCGCTACGACGAATCGTTCGAAGGGATCCTGCAGCAGCATGCGATCCGTGAATTGTGCGAGATGACCCGCGACCGGGAAACCCACATCACCGTCGGCGTCGGCCAACACCAGATGTGGGCCGCCCAGTTCTACAAATTCCGCCAGCCCCGCACTTGGCACAGCAGCAGCGGCCTCGGCACGATGGGCTTTGGGTTGCCTTCGGCGATGGGGGTCCAAGCGGCCCATCCCGACGCCCTGGTCGTCGACATCGATGGCGACGGCAGCTTCCAGATGAATATCCAGGAACTGGCGACGTGCTACTGTGAAAAACTGCCGGTCAAGGTGCTGCTGCTGAACAACCAGCATCTCGGGATGGTGGTGCAGTGGGAGGATCGCTTCATGGATCGCAACCGGGCCCACACTTACCTCGGCCCGATCGACCACCAGGAAGCCTCCGGGCGAAGCGATGCGGATAAGTTTGCGTACGCCGAAGACCGTTATCCCGACTTCGTCGCCATCGCCAAAGGCTACGGCTGCGGGGCTTCGACCGTCCGCCGCAAGGGCGACCTGCGGGAGGCTTACCAGGAGATGTTCTCCTACCAAGGCCCCTACCTGCTGGACGTTCAGGTCCCCTACCAGGAACACGTGCTGCCGATGATCCCGGGCGGGCACACGGTCGAAGACATGATCCTCGAGTAGGCGTGACGCGGGCAGCCTCGCTGCGTTTCCCCTCACGACGCCTCCCGCCTGCTTTGCTGTAACACGGAGCAGACGAGGCAGGCGGCCTGGGGGAATCGTCGCCGCTGACTTTTCCCCGCGATGCTCTGGCAAGTACAATTCGAGACTCTGAATCCCCACACCTTGGAGTCTCGCATGAAGCCCCTCTCGTTTGCCGTCCTCGCCTTGGCGTCGCTCAGCTTCCTCAAAGCGGTGCCGGTCGCCGCCCAAAGCCCCGCCACACTCGGTCGCATCGAGCGACTCGATCCGGCCCTCGACGCCCTCCTGCCGGCCGACGCCCAGATAGAAATCCTGGCCAGCGGCTTCACCTGGACCGAGGGCCCGGTGTGGATCGAGCAAGCCGGGGGCGGACACCTGCTGTTCTCCGACATCCCCCGGAACACAATCTTTCGCTGGGATCCGGAAGAGGGCATTTCTACGTTCCTGCAGCCGAGTGGCTATACCGGCGCCAGCTTCTACGGCAAGGAACCGGGCAGCAACGGTTTAGCGCTCGATGGCGAAGGCCGCTTACTCGCCTGCGAACATGGCGACCGTCGCGTCTCGGTCTTGACTCACGACGGCGGCAAACGGACGCTGGTCGACAACTATCAGGGCAAACGTCTCAACAGCCCCAACGACCTGGCGGTCCATAGCAGCGGCTCGCTGTTCTTCACCGATCCCCCCTACGGCCTGCCAAAACGTTACGAAGATCCGCGACGCGAGCTCGACTTCTGCGGTGTCTACCGCCTCGATCCCAACGGCCAGCTGACGGTGCTGACGAAGGAACTGGCGCGTCCCAACGGGATCGCGCTATCCCCCGATGAAAAGACCCTGTACGTCGCCCAAAGCGATCCCCAGCGGGCGATCTGGATGGCCTTCCCGATCGAGGACGACTTGACGATCGGCGAGGGACGACTGCTGCATGACGCCACCGATCAGGTCGACCGGCTCCCGGGCCTCCCCGATGGCCTGACGGTCGATCCCCAGGGGAACCTCTGGGCAAGCGGCCCTGGCGGGATCTACGTCTTTACCTCGGGCGGCAAGCTGATCGGCCGCCTGCTGACCGGCGAACGGACCAGCAACTGCACGCTGGGAGGACCGGGAGCCGACCGCCGTTATCTTTACATCACCGCCGATAGCTACCTTTGCCGCGTGCGGCTCCGCTAAGCCGCCAGGCTGTCCCCGGGCTGTGCCGCGGGCTGGCCGTCAGCTAAGCGACGCTTCCATGTCCCGGCTGTAGACCGCCAGGACCGCTTCAAACGTCTCGGCCGAGATCTTGTACTCGGCGTCCGCATCGG
The DNA here is from genome assembly GCA_964400585.1 of uncultured Pirellulaceae bacterium. Taxonomy (GTDB): domain Bacteria; phylum Planctomycetota; class Planctomycetia; order Pirellulales; family Pirellulaceae; genus CAYNVI01. The sequence goes on from CAYNVI010000147.1 coordinate 7,126, forward strand.
TGTGCCGGTTGCAGTGCTCAACCAGCACACGATAGAGAAACCGGAAGAGATGACGCGGGACCCGCAGCGACTGGAAAACATCGAGCAGCCGCTGGTAGCTGACCGAATCGGCGAACAGCTGTTTCGGTTCCACCTGGGTCCCCTCGGCCGCGCAAGCTCGCAAGCGGGCTTGGACGAGGTCATACAGCGATTCTCCCGTCCAGGCGAAGGAGGGGATCACGTTTTGTTTGTCGAGACGGGCTCGCTCGTGAAATTCACGGCTTTCCCGTTCGGTGTCCCGGTACAGTTCCTGGGGCAGCATCAGCTTGAAGCCCAACCCGGGATGCTTCAGCAGCTTGTTATCGAGTAGCGGCCAGACGAAGCGGCGCATCAAATCGCTCTTGCCGCCGGTCAGATGGGGTTCATCCACGCGATCGACCAGCACGATCACGCCGGCGAAGCCGAGCTGGCCGATCAGCAGTTGGAACTTCTGCAGCAACTCGTAGCGATCATCGGTCCGGTCGTAACGGGGCAACGGTTGGCTGGCCAATTCCTTGGGCGGAATCTGCAGCAAGACCTTCCGCAGCGAGCTGATTTCCCGTTTCCCGACACGCATGTGGCGACGCACCCCCATCGCCAACCACTGGCACCGCAACCACCGCCAGGCGTAGGTTCCCACCCCCAGCAGGATCAAGATCGGCAGCACCCACAGGACCGACGTGGTCCCCAGCTGGGCGGTCCACCAGAGTCCTCCGATCAGTCCCACCATCGCCACGGTCCAGACCACGGCCAGGACGAGGTCCCAATGGACGCTCCAGTTGTGGTAGCCCAGTTTTCGCCGCAGCTTTCCCCAGCGACCGGTAAAGGTCGCCGCGGTCGACTGGTCGTAGCAGCAAGCCAGCAGCAACAGGTCGCGGGCGGAGGTGCGATCGAGGGCGGCGAGATCATCGGGCCGCAACTTGTGGGCTTGGGCCGCCGAGCCGTTGACGTCGGTGACGTCTTCTCCGCGGTCCCCGATCACCTGATCGACCAAGCGGGTGACGCCCAAGCAAAGGATCGCATCCATGTGGTCCCACAACCGCCACGCCTCCAGCACCCGTTCCGGTTTCCGCGCGGTGCGGTGGCGGAGCCGCGCTCGAAAATGATCGAGGAAGGGGTTGAAATCGTCGTAGCGAATCACGAACACCCGCCGCTCGGGGTGCTCGCGATTGAACCGCTTCAGGTAGTAATCGATCTGCAGCCGCATCGCCGTCTTACCGGAACCTTTGGGGCCAAAGACGATCGCCGTCGAAGGCTCGGAAGGGTCCCCGTAAACCTTATCCCACACCGGGTGGTAGGCGCTGCTGATGCAGTGTTCCTTGAACACCGGGTCGGTCTGCGCGTCCTCCTCGGCAAAGGGATTGCGCACCACTCCGTAGTGCTCCAGGAAACTCGTAATGTTCATCGATCGGGATCCCTTCGCGCGACGGCACCGCCGGCACGGACAGCGCAGGCAAGGCGAAATGTAAGAGAGCTGCGAACAAGGCCGCCCGCCGCGGTCGGCTCCCGCGGCCGCACAGCAACGGGCCGCCTGGCAGCGCCGCCGATTCCCGCCCGCCCCGCATTCACAAGGCGGGCGAGGGGGCGGCAGGAAAGCAGTCTGCCAGCGTGGCGTCTACTGTCTCTCCATCCCTTTGATCATCTCACCAAACGCTTCGCGATTGGCTTGGACGACCGTCTCGGGACCGATCATTTTGACAAAGAACTTGCGTTGGTTCGGGTCGATGATGATCGCCCCTGCCATCGCGTAGTCGGGGCGTTTGACCGTCGGTCCAGGAGCAAACGGACCGCCCCCCATCCGCTCGGTGTAGGTCCCCGACAGATCGACCAGGTACACCGTGTGGCCCGCTACCTGCAGCTTTTCGGTCTTCTGAGCCTGGGGATCGCCGCCGGTCAGCTGCCCCTTCCAACGTTCGATGTTGGCTTCCACGTTCCCGCCGGCCGCCATCATCGTCAGCCGCGCTTTTTTGTCGGCATTCTCTTCGTCGACCACGGCAAACTCATGCTGAATGATCCGGGAACGCGGTTGGACGCGTTGCCAATCGGCCGGGACCTCTAACTCGGCCGAATCGAAGACCTCCACGGTCTCGGCTTTGGCCTCTTCGGCCGAGGCGCCCGCGGGCACGAGCACCAGCCCCCCCACCAACGCCATCAAAAAAGTCGCAGATCGTGTCCAAAATCGCATGGAAATTCCTTCTCGGTAGGTACGTACGTCTTCGGAAAGCGGTCGCTTGCCAGCCGAGGGCAAGCCGAACTCTTCTCACCGTAATTTAGCTGGCGGACATTCCCAAGGGCAGCCGATGCCCCCAGAAACCCCAAAATTCCCGGCGTCCCCCTGGCTTGAGCCTTGAACCCGGGCGGTCTCCTCATCGCCCCCCAGCCCTTGGACGATGACGAACAGGAGAGCCAGCAGCAACAGGAGGGCCAGCCCCACCAGCGCGGCAATCGTCATGATCCGCTGCGTTTTTCGGCGGCGCTTGAGCGCCCCGATGGGGACCGTCTCGGCTGCCTCCGCCTCGGCCGGCTGGGCCGCTGCGGCGGAGGATGGGGTCCCCGCCGCAGCCCCGACAGGTGGCGTCGTCGTCGTGGCCGCTGCAGCCTCCGCCGAGACCTCCGCGAGGGACTCGACGCGGCCGGCTACGGGGTCGGCGACC
>CAYNVI010000148.1:0-9788 GCA_964400585.1 uncultured Pirellulaceae bacterium
GACCAAGTCGCCGATCGAGAATCCGGGTGAGAACGGCGTCGCCCTCCGTTTCGAAAACCCCTTGCCGGTCGACGAGGTCTCCGCAGTCCTGGTCAACCAGGCGGTGCCGCGGCAGATCGCCGTTTACAACCCGACCCGGGCCCGCGAAAAATTGCGCCTCGTCCAGTTGGCTTTGCCCCCGGGGCGGCCGACCGCCGAAGCCTTGTTCGTCGGCGGCGGGATCATGTTGCCGCTCGATACCGGTCGCGTGGTCCTGATGGATCATCGCACGGGCGCCCGCTTGGGAAGCCCCTTCCAACCGCCAGCGCCTCCGGAAGGGGCCATCGACTGGTACCAGATGGTCTCCACCCCGGCCGATCCCGATCAGGTGATCCTGGGGGATGATCGCGGCAAGCTGTACCGCCTCCGGGCGGGCGAGCAGCTCCGCGTGCTGACCGAAGCCGATCTCGAATACCGATTGCTGGGCCCGATGGCAGCGGTCGATCGGACGCTCTTTGCCACCACCGCCGGTCCGGCCGCCGACATGCTGCTGCAGTTCGATACGACCAGCCTGTCGGCCAGCGCGCCTCAGGGGCTGCCCGGGCGTGTCGTCTGGGGACCGATCGCGGTGGGCTCGCAGATGTTGCTGCGGACCGATGACGGGAACCTGCACGGCTTCGACGCCGCCGGAAAACAACAGTGGAGCCTTCCCCTGCCGGCTGGGCAACCGGTCGGCACGCCGAGCTTGATCGAGGGCCAAGTGCTGCTGACCGGGAAACCGGGCTGGCTGGTGCTGCTCGATCCGGCCACCGGCACGCAGATCGGCCGCGCCGACCTGGGACAGCCGCTGTCCGGTGCCCCCCTGCCGATCGGCGAACAGCTGCTGGTCCCCGGTGACGAAGGCGTGGTTTACATCACCCAAATGCCTCGTGGGGAATCCTCCCCGGAGGCGACACCGACGCCATAACCCATGAAACCTTTGCTACCGTACCGCATGATTTCATCCCATCGCCTGCCTCGCTCGCGTCGCTCCGCCGCCAGCGGTCCGATGTTCCTGGGCGGAAGCCAGCCGGTCGCCAGCGGCGAGCAGGCTCGCCGCTGGACAAGCCCCGCTGGCTGGCGGGTAAGGGCCGTGGCATGGCTGCTGCTGATGGGCCTGTGCGGGATCGGCCTGCCGCTCCTGCCGGCGACCGCCGGGCCTCCCTACTTCGCCCAAGAGGGGGAGCCCGAAGAGGAGGGGATCGCCCTGTTGCAATCCGAACCGCATGACCTGATCCGGATCAAGCCGGCAGCGGGAGGCGGTTGGGCCAAGGTCGTCCCGATCGATTTCCCGGGCCGCGAACTGCCGGCCAACCCCAGCGGTCCGCTGCGGGTCGAGATCCTCGGTTTCCCCACCAAGGACTTCGAAGTCGACTGGTCGGATATCGCTTCGATCGACCTGTGGGAAAAACGCCTGCAGCGGGAAGCCCGGCAGCGGATCAAGGACAATGACTTCTCGGGAGCCTTCCCTTTCCTGTCGATCTTGATGCGGGATTTCCCGAACGTGCCGGGCTTGCGGGAACTGCGCAGCGAATTTTTGCTGCGGGACGCGGGGCAACATTTCCGCAACGGCGAATTGAAAGAGACGCTCGCCATCCTGGAGGAACTGCGTCGGTACGCTCCCCAGTACCAGGCCGATGTAGTCCTGCGGGTGATCGGGGACGTCACTGACCGGTTGATGGAAAAAATGCTGGAACGCGACCAGTTGGATTACGCCCAGCAACTGCTCTCTCGTCTCAAACAGGACTATTCCAGCGACGAAGTCGCCTCGATCCCCAAATGGAGCAAACGGTTCCGGGAGATGGCGACCGTCAAGCAGGAGGCCGCGATCGCCGCGGTCGAAGCGGAGGATTACCGCCGGGCCCGCCAGTTGGCGCGGGCCAGCCTGAATATCGACCCGAGCTTGGCCGGCACACGTGCCCTGGTCCGGCGGATCGATCAAGCCTACCCGTTGGTCCGCGTCGGGGTCCTGCAGCGCGCGACCGAACTCGATCCGACGCGGATCGATAACTGGCCCGCCCGGCGGGCCGGCAACCTCGTCTACCGTGCGTTGTTCGAACCACGGGGTGCAGGGCCGGAGGGGGGCGAGTACGAATTCCTCTTCGGCGAGACGCAATTGAGTGACGACCGGTTGGTCTTTTCGATGGACTTCGCGCCCACTCGGCTCGAAGGGCCGCTGGGCGAAATCGATACCTATACCCTGGCCGACGTGCTGGCCGCCCGAGCGCAACGTGCGTCCCCTACCTACCATCCCGCCTGGGCGAGTGCGTTGGAAGAGCTTTCGGTGCTCGGCCCCCAGTCGCTCGATTGCTTGTTGCGGCGTCCACACGTATTGCCCCAGGCGTTGCTGCAGATCAAAGTCGATGGCTCCTGGATCGGGCAGCCTCCGGAAACGCCCACCGGTCTCTACCACCGCGACACTCGGGAGGAGGACGCCACCCGGTTCGTGCTCAACCGCCTCGATCCCGACGAACCGGAACAGCTGCGGGAGATTGTCGAAGTCGACGCCCCCGATGCGGCGGGCGCGGTGGCCTCGATGCTGCGCGGCGAACTCGATGCGATCGATCATCTGTTCCCCGCTGACGCGGCCCGCTTGGAAAAAGCGGAAAACATCCGCGTGCAGCACTACCCGCTGCCCAGCGTCCACATGTTGGTTCCCTGCAGCGACCACGCGTTCCTGGCCGACCGTACCTTTCGTCGCGCCCTCGCCTACGCGATCAATCGCCAGGACGTCCTGCAAGGCGAATTACTGCAAGGCCAGCGGGTCCAGGGTTGTCAGGTCGTCTCGGGGCCGTTCCCGGCCGGCGTCGAACGCAACGACCCGCTCGCCTACGCCTACGACGCCAGCATTCTTCCCCGCCCCTACCAGCCGCGACTCGCCAAATTGCTGATCACGATGACGAGGCGGCAGCGGGAAACGCTGGCCAAGAAGCGGGACGAACCGCCGCCCGAATTGAAGCCGATCCGGCTGGCCGTCCCCGCCGACAACATCGCGGCGATCGCTGCCGAAGCGATCAAGGTGCAGCTGGAATTGCTGGAGGAGTTTCCGGTCGAAATCGTCGACTTGCCTCCCGGCCAATCGATGCCCGAGGCAGGGACCGCCGACCTCGTCTACGTCAGCGCCGCCGTCTGGGAACCGATCATCGACGCCCGTCGCATCCTCGGCCCCGAAGGCCTGGCAGGCTCGCAGGACCAACTGGTCGGGCTGGGGCTACGCCGGCTGGAATCGGCGCGGAACTGGCGAGAGATCGGCCAGCGGCTGAAGGACCTTCATCGCATCAGCCATCATGAACTGCCCGTGATCCCGTTGTGGCAACTGGTCGATTACTACGCCTACCGAACGAACCTGACCGGCGTCGGCAGCGACATCGTGTCGCTTTACCAGAACGTCGACAACTGGCGGCTCGGCCTTTGATGCGGGCCTGCCTCCCCGCGTTCGTTTCCTCGTGTTGTCCCCCCCGTGCCTTATGCTGACACGCCTGTTGCTTTTCGTCGGAATCTTGCTGAGCTTCGTTTGCGCAGCCGCGTCGCCCCGCGCCAGCGGCCAGGAGCACGAACCGCCGTGGGACTACGCGCCTTACCGCGTCATGGTCTGGCTGGTTGGACCGGATGCCACGCCTGTGGCCGATCGACTGGGGCCGCCGCTGCATGATTTCCTCGATCGGGAGTTCGCCGCGGTCTGGTCGACCGAGATCGCCGACGCTCCCGAAGCGGTCCAGGTCCAAGCGCGCCGCGGGATGGATCGCCTCGATTTCGCCGGTTTGACGGCGGCCGATCCGGTCGTCGCCGTCAAACGGAATCATCCCGAAGCCCCCCGCATCCGGATCGCTCGAGACGTTGCCACCCGCGTTCAAGCGTGTCGGGCGACGCCCGACACGATCGCCGCGGTGCAAGCCCGCGGAGCCGAAGTCGACAACCCCGACTTGCAAGGCGTCGCCGACATCTTGGATCCGCTGGCAGGGGGCCTCCGCGACGTGACCGCCGTGTGGGCGGAGGAAGCGACCGAGGCGGTGCTGCTGCCCCGCGGCTTGGCGACGACGCTGGTCGACCCCGAACCGAAACTGATTTCGCTGCAACTCAGCGATCTCGTGCTCGACGTCTTCGCTCATTACGACAAACTCTTCATCGTGCGAATCGACGGGGAGACCGCGCCGCTCCGCCTGGAAGCGGTCGAACTCGACTGCCTGATGCGGCTGCGCGGCCCCGTTGTCCCCGCGGAGGTTCTCCGCCAGGAGGCCTTGATCGCCAGCATGGGAAGGGCGTTGATCGACAGCTTTGCACCGGCCGTGCGGATCGAGGAAGCCGGGACGCAAACCATCGTCGGACGCGTCCGAGCGGCCGGCTTGATCCTCGATCCGGCCTCTCCCGCGGCGGTCGGTCCCGGGGACCTGCTGCAACCGGCGGTGCGGAAGGACGACCGCAACGGCAATCCCATCCTGCTGCAAGCGCTCGACTGGTCCTACCTGTTGGTGGAATCGATCGAACGGGCCACGGTCAAAATGAAATTGTTCGCCGGACGGGCCGGTGGCCTGCAAGGACGACGGAACAGCCGCACGCATCGGATGGCCTTCAAGGTGCGGCCGTACCATCCCGATACGATGATTCGCCTGCACGCCCAAGGGGAACCCGACGAGCCGTTGCAGGGCTATGAGTTCTACGAGAAAGACTTGGAGACGGGCGATTTCCAGTTCCTGGGACGAACCGATTGGGACGGACGGTTCCGCGTCGCCAAGACGGAGAACCCCTTGCGCCTGCTGTACGTCAAAAATGGCGGCGCCATCCTGGCCAAGTTGCCGACCGTCCCCGGACAAGAAGAACGCAGCGTCGCCGACCTCTCCGGGGATGACATCCGGCTGGAAGCCGAAGCCTTTGTGCGGGGCGTGCAGAATGCGATCATCGACCTGGTGGCCCTGCGAGATCTTTACGCCGCTCGGATCCGCTTGCGGCTGGAAAAAGGAGAAGTCGATACCGCCAAAGAAATGCTCGACGCGCTCCGCAAACTACCGACTAGAAACACCCTGACCGAAGCGCTCGACGGCCGCCTGCAACAGTACGATGCGGCGGCCAAAGGGGCACAAGCCGCCATGATCGAACAGATGTTTACGCAAACGCGGCAGATGCTCAGCAAACACATCAGCCCGCGGATCATCCGCGAACTGGAAAACGAAGTGGCGAGCGCCCAGCAGCAGGAGGGCGCCCAGCAGCAGGAGGGCGCCCAGCAGCAGGAGGGCGCATCGGCGCCGGAGGCGAATCCGGCGCCGGCGGCGAGCGCCGAATAGCCGCAGTCGCCGCTTGGCGGTTTCAACCCTTGTTCCGCCAGGAGGGGCGTTTTTGCCGGGCGCGGGGATGATGCTTGACCACCATCCGTTTGTCCGAATTGTCGTCCAGCTGCTTTCCTTCCGGACGGTCGGTCGGTCGCACGGTGCTAGCGCGGAGTTTCCCGGTCGCTGCCCGGTGGGGCTCGTCGAGCTCGAATTCGACAAACAATTCCAGCCGCGGCGTCACGTGCGCCAGCAGGCTGTTGTCCCAAGCGGTCGCGTGGAAGAAGACGTCTTCGCGAAAATCCTCGGCCTCGATGAAGCCAAACTTCCCGCTCGCTTCCACATATTTGATCTTCCCCAGCCGGCGCCGTTGAATCTGAAACTTCGTGGGATCCTGCGGATCGGTCACCAATGGATTCCTCTGAGGGAAGGGCGCGGGGCAGACGACGGCGAGCAAAGATACCGTCACTACCTGCCGCTGGCTAGGCACCTAGTTCAGTTCGGGAACCAGCGGGATGTGCCGGGCTCCGACCCACCGGGCCAGCGAATGGCCGCAGGCATGACGAACCAAGCTGGGCCACATCGCCTCGTCGGGGGCGAAGACCGCTTGGCTGCTGGCCGGCATCACGTGCCAATGCCCCTGGGCGACCTCCGCTTCCAATTGACCGGAAGACCAGCCCGCATGCCCGACAAGCAGTCGGTAGGCCTGATCCGAACTCCCCAACAGCTTCTGCAGGTGGTCCTTTTGGGCCGCCACGTAGACCCCCTCGGCCGTCTCCGCCTCGGCCCACACGGCGGCAGAGTGGAGGGCGACCACGGGGCCCGACAAGGGGCCCCCAAAATGGAGCGTCGCTTCCGGCCGGGCGGCCTCCGATCCCTCCGATTCGCGACCCCCGTCGGTCAGCATCGAGAGCAACTGATCCGACTGCGGCGCCAAAGGTCGATTGAGCACCAAGCCGATCGTGCCCTCCTCGTCATCCTGGACCACCAGACACACCGCGCGCTCGAACAGCGTTTCATCAAGCAGGGTGGAGGCGATTAACAATTTCCCCGCAAACGATTCCGATTGGGTGCGATTCATCGCAGTGCTGACCCTCAGGGTTGGATTTTCGCTGGTGCCGTGAGCGAACGCCAGCATGGCAGGCTCGCAGGCAAACGGAATTAAACAATGCAAGAACCGGGCCAAATAGCGTTTTTGCCAAGCAAGAAAGGGGACCGATCAGCAAGAAGGGGGCCGATGTCGCGGCCGCTCCCGTTTTCCGGACTGGGTGGCTCCGCCCCCAAAAAAGCGGTTGTTACAATGTTCGTTTTTGGCCACGTCCCCGGCCTCCGACGCGACCCCGCGACTCGCTGCAGGAACGCTTTCCGATGAACATCGACTCGATGCGCAAGACATACGCCCAGCAGGCTTTGGATGAGGCGAGTGTGGCCGACGATCCTTACGAACAGTTCCGGCAGTGGTTTGGCGAAGCCGAAGCGGCCGAGCACCCCGATTGGCTGGAGACGAATGCGATGACCGTCTCGACCGTCGGCAAGGATGGCCGGGTGAGCTCGCGGATCTTGTTGCTGAAAGCCTTTGACGAGAGCGGCTTCACATTTTTTACGAATTACCATTCGCACAAGGGGCAGCAGCTGGCCGAGAACCCGCACACGGCGCTGTGCTTTTTCTGGCCGCATGTCGAACGGCAGGTGCGGATCGAAGGGACGGTCGAACCAGTCGACAGCGAGCTTTCGGACACCTACTTTCAGAGCCGGCCCCGCAGCAGTCAGCTGGGCGCCTGGGTCAGTGAGCAATCGCAGGTCGTCGCCGACCGCGGGACCTTGGAAGCGAGCCTGCAGGATCGCGAAGTCGAATTCGCCGGCGGCCCGGTCCCCCGCCCCGCCCATTGGGGAGGCTATCGCGTCGCCCCCGAAACGCTTGAGTTCTGGCAGGGGCGGCCCAGTCGGCTGCATGATCGGATTGTCTATCGGCGCGGCGACGACGGCCAATGGGAACGCGTTCGCCTCTCCCCCTGAGCGCGCCTACAGCATGTCCATCGGATCGATGTCGATCACGTACTGGATCTCTTCCTTGGTCGGCGGCTTCAAATCGGCCACCGCCCGGCGGATCGTTTCGCCCAGCGGTTTCGAGCCGGCGGCTTGCAGCATGATGTGGAAACGAAATTTGCCGCGGAGCTTGGCGATCGGCGGAGGGGCCGGACCGAGGATCCGGACCTCGGTTCCCAGTTGGTTGCGGGAGGCCTCCAGGCGATCGACCAAGGTATCGGCGAAAGCTTCGGCCGTCTCCTCCTGCGGCCCGCGGATGATGATCCGCGCGACGCTTCCCAGCGGCGGGTAGCCGTACTTCCGCCGCTGCACCATCTCGGTTTCGGCGAACTGCTGGTAAGCGTGTCGAGACGCCGCTTGGATGGCCGGATGTTCCGGGGTGAACGTCTGCACGATCACCCTTCCCCCGCGACTGCCGCGACCGGTCCGCCCGGCCACCTGGGTGACCAGTTGAAAGGTCCGTTCGGCCGCGCGGAAGTCGGGGAAATGGAGGGCGCTGTCGGCGTTGATCACCCCGACCAGCAAGACATTGGGGAAATCGAGCCCCTTGGCGATCATCTGGGTCCCCAGCAAGATCTGCACTTCGCCGTTGCGGAAGGCCGACAAGACCCGTTCGTGGCTGCCGGGTCGGCGCATCGTGTCGCTGTCCATCCGCGCGACCTGGGCGGCCGGAAATCGCGACTTGACTTCCATTTCCAGCTTTTGCGTCCCCAGCCCGCTGTAGCGAACGCCGTCGAAACGGCAGACCGGGCAGCAAGGAGGCGTCGCGATCGTGTAATCGCAGTAGTGGCAGATCGCCCGGCCCCCGTCGCGGTGGTGCGTCAGCGGCATATCACAATCAGGACACGCGACCACGTGCCCGCAGGCCGGACACTGGATCGTGGTCGCGAACCCGCGGCGATTGAGCAACAGGATCGTCTGTCCCTGTTCGGCCAGCGTCTGCCGCACCGCCTGATGCAGCGGTCGGCTGATCGCCCCGCCGCCGGACCGTTCGCCGCGGAGGCGAAGGTCGACCAGCTGGACTTCGGGCAGCGGTCGATCGGCGATCCGGCTGGGCAGTTGAATCCACTGAGCGACACCGGTCTGGGCCGCGTGCCACGTTTCCAAAGCGGGCGTCGCCGTCCCCAGCAGCAGCGGGATCTCTTCGATTTTCGAACGGACCACCGCCACCTTGCGGGCGTGGTAACGGGGAGCCGTATCCTGTTTGAAAGAGGCATCGTGTTCTTCGTCGATCACGATCAGACCGAGGCGGGGCAGGGGGGCGAAGACCGCGCTGCGGGGACCGACCACCACCTGCACCTCTCCACTGCGGATCCGTTGCCAATGGTGATGGCGTTCGGTCGGCGTCATCTGGCTGTGCAGCACGGCGACCGCGTCGAAGCGTTCCTGGAATCGCTGACGGGTCTGCGGCGTCAAGCTGATCTCGGGGACCAGGACGATCGCTTGCTGGCCTCGGCGGACGACTTGCTCGATCGCCCGGATGTAGACTTCCGTCTTGCCGCTGCCGGTGACTCCCTGCAACAGCAGCGTCTGGGGCCGTGCCGCAGTGATCGCCGCCAGGATCGGCTCGAGCGCGGCGGCTTGGGCGGCGGTCAGTTCCGGCACCTCTTCGGCGGGCCGCCGGGCGGCCCGCGGCAAACCGCCACCCGCCCGCATCACGCGACGGGTCTCCTCCTCAAAAAACCCTTTGTTCCGCAAGCCCCGGATCGGGGCTTCGGTACACCCCACCGCGGCGGCCAACTCGACGCTGGTCAGCGGCCCGTCGGCTTCCCGCAATCGTTCCACCGCCATCCGCTGTTTCGTCGGCAGCTCGGCCACCGCGGCTTCGTCCCAGGCTGCCGCGGCGGGGCGGAGCAAGGTCACCTTGCGGGTGCCCGCCGCCGTGCGGACGCCAGCCGGCACCAAGGCGTCGAAGACCTGGGCCGCCGGCGTCTGGTAGTAATGGCTCATCCACAGCACGAGGCGGACGAGCGACGGACCGCACAGCGGTTCCGGGTCGCAGACCGCTTGCACGTCCTTCAGCCGCCGCGGCACCGACGCCCCTGCGGCGATCGCGATGCACCACCCGACCACCGTCCGATTGCCTCGCCCCAGCGGAACCCGCACCCGCATCCCCGCGGCGACGACGTCGCGCAGCCCCTCGGGAATCCGGTAATGGAAAGGCCCATGCGGGGTTTCGGCGAAGACCACCTCGGCCGCCTCGACGTCCTCCTCCGCCACCAATTCCCACGGCGGGGGATCGGTTTCGAAGAGTTCGCCTTGCCGCGACTCGTCATCCGCTGCGGAAGCCGGCCAGGTCATGGGGTGGACTCGATGGGTGAGGCTCGAAAGGAGGGACTCGACAGGACCGGCTCGACAGGACCGGCTCGACAGGACCGGCTCGACAGGACCGGCTCGACAAAGGCAAGCAGCGGGGAAGCCCCCTTGTGGGCAAGCGGTCCCCCAAAGCTGCCGGGCCCTCCT
>CAYNVI010000149.1:0-9770 GCA_964400585.1 uncultured Pirellulaceae bacterium
CACGGCTTGCTCGGCCTCTCGGTGCTCGCCGGGCTCTCCAGCGTGGAACCCGCAGTGCAGACGCTCGCCCTGGTGGCGATTGACGGCTGGGAATTCCACCATCCGATCTACCCCGGCGACTCGGTCACGGCGATCACCGAGGTCGCCAGCTTGGAGCCATACGGGCGTCGCGCCGGCCGCGTTTGCTGGCACCGCCGGTTGGTCAATCAAGCGGGGCTGACGGTCCAAAGCGGTCAACTCGCCACCCTGGTGGCGGTCCGCGAACGAAAGCGGACAAGCGCGCCGGTCTCCGCGATGGCGGGCACGATGCAGAGTCGAGCCACGCCGCGATAGGCGCCTCGTCTGGTCAGCCTTGTCCTGAGAGACCTTGTCCTCAGACCCCCTGTCCTGCGAGGCCCTGGGCGGCGGTCAGCGTGTTCCGGAGCAGCATGGCGATCGTCAACGGCCCCACGCCCCCCGGGACAGGCGTGATCGCTCCGGCGACCTGTTTGGCTTCGGCGAAGTGCACGTCGCCGACCAGCTTTTCCCCTACGCGGTTGATCCCCACATCGATCACGGTTGCCCCGGGGGCGATCATCTCGCCCCGGATCATCTCGGGCACGCCCACCGCGGCGATCACGATCTCCCCTTGGCGGACGATCGATGCCAGGTCCTTGGTGCGGCTGTGGGCGAGCGTCACGGTGGCGTTGGCCGAATCGGGCCCGCAGGCGCCTGCCCGTTGCCCCAGCATCATCGCGAGCGGCTTGCCGACGATGTCGCTGCGGCCGACGACCACGACATGCTTGCCCGCCACCGGGATCGCGGCCCGATGCAACAGTTGGACGATCCCGTGCGGCGTGCAGGGGAGGAACCGGGGTCGCCCCTGCAGCAGCAGCCCGACACTCTCGGGGCGAAAGCAATCGACGTCTTTCAGCGGATGGACGGCGTCGAGCACCTGGCGATCGTCGAATCCTTTGGGAAGCGGCAACTGAACCAAAATGCCATGCACTGTGTCGTCTTGATTGAGACGCTGCACCACGGCCATCAAATCGGCCTGCGAGGCGGTCGCCGGGAGCCGCTCCAACCGCCCGTCGATCCCCGCCTGCTCACAGGCACGCTGCTTGTTGCGGACGTACACCTGGCTGGCGGGGTCGTCCCCCACCAGGACGGCTACCAGTCCGGGGCGGGGGGTGCCGGCGGCGACGCTTTGGGCGACGTCGGCCGCGACTTCCTGACGGATTTCGGCGGCCACCGCTTTGCCATCCAAGATTCGAGCCGTCATGCCAACCTTCCCCTGCTTGAAAAATGAAAAAACCGACCCGCACCGACACCCTAACCAGCCGCGTCCGCCATCGGAACCGGCATGGCCGATCCCGATGTTTCGGTCTATATTGCGCACCGTGTGTGACCTCGAAAGCTCGATGCGTCGCCTCAAGATAGCTTTGCGTGCTCCCCCCCCGCGAGCCGTTTCCCCGAAAGGTTTGATTCAAGCTTATGTCGACAGATGCTCCGAAGCGCAGCGGCGTGGAAAAGATCAAGGACGAGAGCCAGTTCCTGCGCGGCACGATCACGGAGGAACTGCAGCAAGCAAGCGATCATTTCGATAAGGATACGCTGCAGCTGCTGAAATTCCACGGCACCTACCAGCAAGACGATCGCGACCTTCGCAAGGAGCGGAAGAAGGCAGGACTCGACAAGGCCTACAGCTGCATGGTCCGCTGCCGCATCCCGGGCGGCCGGATGACGGCCGACCAATTGGTCGCGCAGCTGGACCTGTGCGACAGTTTGGGGAACGCGACGCTGAAGATCACCTCGCGGCAAACCCTGCAGCTGCACGGCGTGTTGAAATCGCATCTGCGGGAAACGATCAAGCGGATCAACGACGTCAACCTGTCGACGCTGGCGGCCTGTGGCGACGTGAACCGGAACGTCATGTGCTGCCCGGCCAAACGCGCCGGCGCGGTGCACCAACAGCTGGAGGATCTTTCGCTCGAGCTGACCGCGGCGCTCGCGCCCGCCACCGGGGCCTATCACGAACTATGGCTGACCGATCCCGAAACCGGCGAGAAGACGCTGGTCGGCGGCGGTCCTCCCGAAGTCGAACCGCTGTACGGGCCGACCTACCTGCCGCGCAAATTCAAATGCGGGATCGCCCTTCCCGAAGACAACTGCATCGATATCTACACCCAGGATCTTGGTTTCCTGGCTGTGGTGCGGGAAGGGGAGATCCGCGGTTACAACGTCCTGGTCGGCGGCGGGATGGGAACCACCCCCAGCGCCGCGAAGACCTTCCCGGCGCTCGCCCAACGGATGGCGTTCGTCCGCCCCGATCAAGTGATCGAAGTCGCCAAGGCGGTGCTCAAAGTCCAGCGGGATAACGGGAACCGCGAAGACCGGAAGGTCGCGCGGATGAAGTACTTGATCGCCGACTGGGGCATCGAGAAGTTCCGTCAAGAAGTGGAAACCTACTTTGGCGAAGCCTTGGCCGACTGCACGCCCGATGATGTGACCGGCTTCGATGATCATATGGGCTGGCAAGAGCAGGGCGACGGGCTGTGGTCCTACGGCCTGAATGTCGAGAATGGCCGTCTTTACGACAACGATGACGTCCGCTTGAAAGGGGCGATTCGGGCGATCGCCGATGCGTTCCATCCGCCGGTCCGCTTGACCGGCCATCAGAGCGTCATCTTTTGTGATATTCCAGCCGACGAGCGCGGGCGGTTGACGGAGATCCTGACCGATCACGGCGTGCGGTTGACCGAAGCCACCTCGACCGTGCGGCGTTGGTCGATGGCCTGCGTCGGGTTGCCCACCTGCGGCCTGTCGGTCACCGAAAGCGAGCGGGCCCTGCCCGGCGTGATCGATCAGCTGGAAGCCCCGCTCGCCAAATTGGGCCTCGACCATGAAGCGTTCAACATCCGCATGACCGGCTGCCCCAACGGCTGCGCCCGGCCCTACAACTCGGACATCGCGTTGGTCGGCAAGACGGTTGGCAAGTACACGCTGTTCGCCGGCGGTCACCGCCTGGGGACCCGGCTCGCCTACATCTACAAAGAGAAGGTTCCGGCGGAAGAGGTTCCTGCCGAGCTGATCGCGATCTTCTCCGCCTTCAAACTGCATCGCGAAGGCGACGCGGGGCGATTTCTGCACCCGCGGGGGGCGGGATCAATTGGAATCGCTGGCCGCGGCCGCACCGCAGCCCTAACGGGCCGGAAGCCGTTGCCAGCCTCGCCATCCCACGCGCAGCACCCGAGCGTCAGGCGGTAGCTATAATCGAGCACGTTTAGGTAGACGGGGGCCGCGTTCGCGGCTCTCGGGTTTGCTTATCGCTCTCGGGTTTGCTTATCGCTCGCGGGCTTGCTGACCGCTTCCCCTGCCCCGCCCCTGCTTCTTCGTTCCTTGAGGGGGCGCCGGAAGGGTCGCAGCGCTCGCCTTTTCTTCTCAGGTTTTCTTGTCAGAGGAACCGCTTCTGATGCGCATGCTGCCCCGCTTTCACCCCCACGGTGTGGCGCTGGCTTGCCGCCGCTGCTCGCCGGCTCTCCTCTGGTTGTTGCTGCTGGCGTTGCTTTGCCCGGCCGCTCCAGCGGCCGAGCCGACGCGACAGGCGGTGGAGCAAGCGATGCAGACCGCCGCCACCTATTACTACCAGCAGGTGGCCACCCATGGCGGGTACGTTTACCACTACACGCCCGATCTCCAAGTCCGGTGGGGCGAAGGCCGGGCGACCCCCAGTCAGGTTTGGGTCCAACCTCCGGGAACCCCGACGGTCGGGATGGCGTACCTGGAAGCCTACCGCGCGACCGACGATCCGTTTTACCTGCAAGCGGCGACCGATGCGGGGCTGGCTTTGATCTACGGTCAGCTCCAGTCGGGAGGCTGGACCAATATGATCGAATTCGATCCGTTGGGAGACCGGGTCGCGCAGTATCGCAACGGGCGCGGGGGGGGCAAGAATTACTCGTCGCTCGATGACGATCAGACGACCGCTGCGCTGCGGCTGATGATCGCGCTCGACAGGGCTCACCAGTTCCAGCACCCGGCGATCCACGAAAGCGTGACCGTCGCCCTCGAGGCGTTACTCCAGGCCCAGTTCCCCAACGGGGGCTTTCCCCAAGTCTGGGACGAGCCCGTCCCCAACCGTCCCGTCGTTCCGGCCCGTTACCCCTCGCACGATTGGCGTGACGAAGGCAGGGTCAAGAACTACTGGGACATGTACACCTTGAACGACAATGTTACCGGCAATGTTGCCAAAACGTTGGCCGGAGCCGCCCGCGTGTATGACGATCCCCGCTACCCCGTCGCCCTCCAGCAGCTCGGCGACTTCTTGTGTCTGGCGCAGATGCCGAAACCGCAACGCGGCTGGGCGCAACAGTACAACGAAGCGATGGAACCGATCTGGGCGAGGAAGTTCGAACCGCCGGCGATCGCCGGCGACGAAACCCAGGAAGCCGTCTCGACCCTCCTCTCGCTTACCCGGTTCACCGGCGAGCCTCGGTTCCTGGAACCGATCCCCGAGGCGATGGCTTGGTTGCAACGGGTCCGCTTGCCCGATGGGCAACTCGCCCGCTACTACGAACTGCGGACCGACCGTCCGCTTTACATGACGCGCGACGGCGACCGCTACTCATTGACCTACGACGATTCCAACCTGCCCAGCCACTACGGATGGAAGACGGCGGCCCGCCTCGACGCGCTCGCGGCGGAGTTCGAGGCGACGAAGGCGGGCGTGGCCTACCCGCCGCTCCCCAGCCAGGCGGCGCTCGCCGAGCAAGCGTCCGCGGTGATTCAATCACTGGATCCGCAAGGCCGCTGGCTCAGCCGTTACGACGGCCAACGGCTGGTGGGACAGCCCAAATTTGCGGTCGGCGATCCGTACCTCTCCAGCCAAGTCTTCGCCGACCACCTGACGAAGCTCAGCCGCTACCTGCGAGGCCTCTCCCGCTAGCTGGACAGCGCCACTTTTCGATCCAAATCCCGTGTTTCACGGTGTGTATCGATCATTTGAGCTGAACCCCGTGTTTCCCGGTGGCTAGCGAGCATTTGAGCGGTTTCGGCGGGAGCCGCCGGCCGCTTTCGCAGGCCGGCAGCGGCCGGCCGCTTAGTGGTGCTCGCGGCCGCGACGGTCGTGCCCGCGGCCATGGTGCCCGCGGTCGTGATGCCCGCGGCCGTGATAGCCGCGGCCGTAGTGGTGCCCGCGGCCGTAATGGTGTCCGCGGTGCAGATCAAAATGGCCGGGGACGAAGTCAAAATGCCCCCGGTGCGGGACCAGCGAGCGGCGATGGTAATCGAGGTGGGGTCGATGCAGCGGGTGTGGATAACCATGACGGTACGCGCTGTACCCCCGGTGGAAGCCGGGCGAGTGGTAACCGAAATGGCCGGAGCTGATCCCGAAGCCACCGATCTGCAGGCGAAAGCCCCCACCCGCCTCGGCCGATTCTGCCCCCGGTCCCATCATCAGCGCCCCGGCCAGCAGCGGGGCCGCGGCCCATTTTGCGATTCCTAACATCGTTCCTGACTCCCTAGAGATCTGGTTTGAAGCAATGGCGTCGTCGACGCCTGCTTCTTTTGGGAAGCAACGGCTGGACCAAAGCCGCAACCCAACCGCCAGGGAAACCCCGTGCCAGGGAAAACCCCAACCGTTCGCCGGGTTTCCTGCGCTTTTTCTCTTTTCTTTTCGTCGATCTTCCACAGCGGCCCCCGGCAATCGCCCAGGCCTGCGTGTTGTCAAATCGATGACAGCATGTCGTCACGCTGACGACAGGGGATTGTCGACGCAGCGGCAGGCAAGGTGTTTTCGGCGGAGGGGCGACGGGAAAAAACTTGGCCTGCTGGAAACCGTCAGGCGCAACCGGGTCCCTCGCGAAAAAACAGGTTCCTCCGGCCCGCCGGCGGGTGGGAGCCGGGCGTGGCCGGCGATTTACCGTTTCTTGCCCGCGGTGGGGGCGGCCAGACGCTTGATCGCCTTCAGCTGGGCGTTCCAACGCCGTTCCAGCTCCGCTGCCTTGGCGGGGTTCACTTCGACCAGGTTGGCCACTTCGGCGCGGTCGGTCCCCAGATCGTACAGCTCCCACGGATCGCCTTCGGCCGCGACCAGTTTCCAGTCGCCAACCCGGATCGCTCGATGCCCTTCGTGCAGCCACCAGAGCGAGTCCCGTTCGATTTCCACATCGGCGGCGAAGGCAGGGCGGAGGCTGTGCCCCGGGGCCGGCGGAATCGGTTGCCCCTCCCACTCGCTCGGCTTTTCGATGCCCGCTACCTCCAGGATGGCCGGCACGATATCGATCATGTGGGCCGGAGTCCGGCGGAGTTCCCCACGGGCCTCGATCCCGGCCGGCCAGTGAACGACCAGCGGCGTGCTGATGCCCCCTTCGTGGACCCAGGTCTTATGACGACGGAAGGGCGTGTTGCAGGCGCTGGAGAACCCGGGGCCGAGGCAGAGGTAGCTGGCGGCGCTGCCGGCAGGCGCCTCGGGGTCGTGGCCGCCATCGCGGACCATGATCTCCGCGCTCGCCCCGTTGTCGGAGGCGTAGAAGATCAGCGTGTTCTCATAGGCGTCCATCGCCTTGAGCTGATCCAACAGCCGTCCGATCTCACGGTCCATCCGGTCGACCATGGCGGCATGGATCGCCATCTTCGTCGCTTGAAAGCGTTGTTGTTCCTCGGTCAGGTCCTGCCAAGGAAGGGGACGGTTGATTTCGCCGGGACCGAGCGTTTCCAGATCGTCGGGGAAATGGTAGGGCGGCCCGACTTCCGGTTCCAGCGGAGAGAGGGTCGTGTCGAGCAGTCCCATCGCCCGCTGACGGGCAAAGCGTTCCTCCCGCATTTGGTCCCAGCCGTCGAGGTACCGATCGCGGTAGCGGGCGATGTCCTCCGGCGGGGCGTGGAGGGGAAAGTGGGGCGCGATAAAGGCAACGTAATGGAAGAAAGGCTGCTGACCGTGTGTTTCGGCGTGGTCTTTCAAGCAATCGATCGCGTGGTCCACCGTGGCGGTGGTCGCGTAGTAATCCGACTCGTCAGCGGCCGGCTGGACCGGTTGGTCGTCGATCCGATTGCCCCGGGCGGTGAAAAAGTTGCCTTGATTCCGCACGTTCAGGGAGCGGTCATAACCGGCCTCGAGCACCTTGCCGTCGAGGTGCCACTTCCCGCTGTGGTAATTGCGGTAGCCGTGCGGCTTGAGGAAATCGGGAAGCAACCGCGCCCAACGCTGGCGAACGCCGCGGCCTCCGCCCCCCAAGCCGGGCAGGGCATCGCGGTGAACTTGTTGGGCGTAATAGCCCGTCATCAAGGCGGCCCGTGTCGGCCAGCAGCGGGCGGTGTTGTAGAACTGCGTGAACCGCAGACCATCGGCCGCCAGCCCGTCGAGGTGGGGCGTCGCGATTTCGCCGCCGTAGCAACCGAGGTCCGAGAAGCCCGAATCGTCGGCGAGAATGAAAATGATATTAGGCCGCTGGCCCTCGTTCGCTTCGGCCTCGGCGGCCGTTGCGGCGGCGGGCGCCGAAGAGGAAAGGGAGGCAGCCACCGCCCAAAAAAGCAAAGCTTTCCAGCTGGTCGTTCGCCCGAAACGCATCGGTCACTCTCTATCGCAGGGGGATGGGGGAAAGGGAATCAGCGCGCCGCGCACGCCCGCAGCCGCGGCCGATTCCTCCACCGGTGCAGACCCGGCGGGCCGCTCGATTGTAAACGACGGCCGCGGCCGATGCAGTGCCCGCGCGGGCCGCCGATTCGCTCGCCCGCTGCGGGTCGACTAAAATTCGACCTCCCCCCCTCTTTTCAGGAGAACCTGGATGCTTCGTATTTTCTTCGCCGCCTTGGCGGGGCTGGTCGTCCTCGCCAGCCAACCGGCTCAGCTGCCAGCCGCGTCGGCGCCACGGCCCAACATCGTCTTGATCTTCATCGATGACCTCGGTTGGAAGGATCTCGGCTGCTACGGCAACGATTTTGTAGAGACGCCAAGGATCGACCGGCTGGCGGCCGAAGGGGTCCGGTTCACCGATTTCTACGCCGCCGGAGCGGTCTGTTCGCCGACCCGCTGCGCGCTCCAAGCGGGTCAGAACCAGGCGCGGATCGGGATCACCGCCCACATCCCCGGACACTGGCGTCCTTACGAACGGGTGATCACTCCGCGGCCGACGATGGCGCTGCCGCTGGACACCGTGACGGTCGCCGAGAGCCTGCAAGCGGCGGGCTATGCCACCGGCTACATCGGTAAATGGCATCTTGGCAATCGGCCGCAGTTCCAGCCCGACCAGCAAGGCTACGAGTTTTCGGCCGTGATCGGCGGGCCGCATCTGCCGGGGCGGTATCGCGCTCGGGGCAAAGACGTTCCGGAGCCTCGAGCGGACCAATACCGCACCGATTTCGAAGCCGACTTGGCGATCGACTTTCTCCGCGCCCCGCGGGACCAGCCGTTCTTCCTGATGGTGTCCCCTTTCGCGGTCCACATTCCGCTGGGGGCGATGTCGGAGAAGGTGGAAAAATACCGTCAAAAGGCCGCCGCGACCGGGCGAGCGCTGCCGCACCCCGTGTATGCCGCGATGATCGAACATTGCGACGAGATGGTCGGCCGGATCGTCGATGCCATCGCTGACGAAGGGATCTCCGACGAAACGATGATCGTGTTCACGTCCGATAATGGGGGCCTGTACCAACGGTACGATTACCGCCCGGCAGTCGATGACCTGGTGACCACCGCGGCACCGCTGAAAGGGGAAAAGGGTTCGCTGCACGAAGGGGGCGTGCGGGTGCCTTTGATCGTCAAATACCCTCCGCTGGTTCCCGCCGGGAGCGTCTCTCGGGAGCCGACGATCAGTTACGATTTCTATCCCACCTTCGTCGAGTTGGCCGGGGGGAGGCTTCCCGTGAATCAGACGATCGACGGGAGGAGTCTCCGCCCGATCCTCGCCGACCCCACGCGATCGCTCGACCGCGCTGCTCTCCACTGGCACTTCCCCCACTACCATCACGACCGCCCTGCCAGCAGCATCCGCGCACGGGACTGGAAATTGATCGAATACCTCGATGGCACGGGCGACCTGGAGCTGTACGATTTGTCCGAGGACCTCGGCGAAACCACGAACCTGGCCGAGACCCACCCGGGACGGACCGCCAGTTTGCGACAAGACCTGGCGGCCTGGCGACACGATGTGATCGCCCGCATGCCGCTCCCCAATCCAGCCTACGATCCGGCCCGCGCCGACGAATGGTGGAGCACCCGGAGCGGGAAACCGGTCGCCAGCGGCAATCGCAAACGCTTTCCGCCGACCGAGCAGGGAGATTGACGCCGCGAGAGCAGCGGGTTCAGGGCCGCTGGTCCTTTTCGCAGCCCGGATCCATCGGCACCGCCTCGCCCACTTGATCGACCGGGTGCGTGTAAAGGTAACGCCAGACGTCCTCGTGCAGGTAAGCCCCCGTTTCCGGATCCTTAAAGGAGCGTCCTCCGGGAACGACCGAACTGTGGGCCGCCCGGGCATCGCCGTCGACGTCAAAGTCGGTGATCAAGCGTCGGGTATGACCATAGGGCGGCGCGCTGTGGTCGACGTTGACGATCGGACCAAAGCGGTGCATCCCGAGCAGTTCCCAGCTGCGGCAGTAATGATCCCCGGTCCAACCGCTGTCGAGCACGTGCGAAAATCCGAAGTACCGGTTGGCGGGGGTGGCCGAAGGGAGCGCCTGCCAGGCCTGGTATTGATCGCGGGGACCGCACAACGCGACCACCCGGGCGACGCGCTGATGCTTGGCAAAGCGAGCCGAGGTCGTCGACCCGTGCGAACTGCCCGACATGATCACGCGAT
>CAYNVI010000150.1:0-9767 GCA_964400585.1 uncultured Pirellulaceae bacterium
TAGAGCATCGGTCTTCGGAACCGAGGGTTGGGGGTTCGAATCCCTCCGGGTGTACTCTCTCTAACCTTCGCTTTCTCTTATAGGCGAAACCGGCTTTTTTTCTTCAGCCGATGGTCGGTCTGGCAGCGTTTTTCCCGAGCGCCAAAACGGTAGATACCGTTTTGCGCGCCAGGGAGCATCGCTTATGCCGCGTCTCACCCAGTCGCTGCCCAAGTATCGGAAGCATCGCGCCAGCGGTCAGGCCGTTGTCACCATCGGAGGCAGGGACCACTACCTCGGGCCGCACCGCTCCCGAGTCAGCCGAGTCCTCTACGACCGGCTGATGGCCGAATACCTGGCCAACGGTCGGCTGTTCACGCCCCAGGATCCAGGTAGTGGCGGTGTACCGGTCTCCAAAGTTCTGAAGGCCTACTGGCAGTTCTGCACAGGCTACTACGTCAAAAACGGGGTTCAGACCAACGAATGCGAAGCGATACGGCTGGTCCTCGCCGATACTCTCCCATTCCGGGATGGTCCGGATCGAGCCACGGCCACGGCGCCACTCCTGCCAGGGCTCACACGCGGAGGCCAGCATGCTTTGTTACGGCCCCATGCTTCCTGTAGACAACGGATTCACAACGGTTAGCGATCGATATTAATATTAATTACGCATAGAACTGCTCGATCTTGAAGATGCGCAAGTGAAGTTCGGTGTCCCGTTTCCAAGCGGTGGAACGAGAGTAGTACGCGACGAGCGCCTCATCACCGGCAAACGTCACGGAGGGGTACGCGGCGTCGTAGTCGGAGCGGTTAGCCACGTCCCGGACATGCTTCCACGTCTTGCCTTCGTCCGTCGAGACGGCGGCGCTGAGCGGGGTTCGCGGCCAATTGGACTTTGAGGCGACGTTGTTCCACAGGACCAGCAGATCGCCCGTGGTCGGAATCCGCTTCACCAACGCCGGGGCTTCGGGCGAGGTGAGGACGGTCGGCTTCGGCTTCGACCAGTGGACGCCACCGTCGTCGGAAACGCTCTGGTACTGCCGCCGGTTCGTATTTCGTAGCAGGCAGAACAACCGGCCGTCGGTCAGCTCGACGATCGTCGGCTCATGACAGCCGCGTCCCTCGGCGGTCATCGAGTCCTCGCTTCGCTTCCAGGTGCGAAACCCGTCGTCGGAGTAGAAGACGAATGCATGCAGGTCGCCGCCGCGGTACGACGCTCCACCCACCTACTTTTCGGCATAGGGGCCGTGGGCCGGCAGCAAGACGCGCCCCGTGCTCAGCCGCAATGCCCGGTCGGCATTGTTGCAGTACCAGCCGGGCTCAGAGACTTGGGATTGCTCGCCCCAGGTTTGGCCGTTGTCGGTCGAACGCCGCATGTACACGTTCCGGTCGGTGTCCGAGTCCCAGCCGACGTAGGAAAGCAGGATCTCCTGCTCCGAGAGCCGGACGAGGTTGGGGTGCTTGACGTTGTGCGTCCATTCATTCGGCTGCAGCACCTTACGGTCGCGCCACGTTCGGCCGCGGTCGTTCGAGATTTTCGACGCGATCTGACAGGAGACCTCATCGGTCGCTCCGGTCTGTCCCTTCACAGCCTGCGGGGTATCGGCGGTCGAGTAGTACTCGGACCAGACGAGCATCAGCCGCTCGGTGTCGAGCGCGAAGATCAACTGGTGGTCGTGCCGGGGATGTTTCGGTGTCCACGGGCAAATCACCCTCTCGAAGACGGGATTCATCAGCGGAGGGTTCTTGCCGAATGAACGACCCGCAGCCGCAAACAGCGGCGGGGCCGTCGAAACGCCGGCAGCGATCGCGGTCTGACTCAGGAATGAGCGGCGGGAGAGAGGGGGCATCATTTCGTTCCCAAGCGAGGTCGTGCGGATGAGACTTGTTACCAACAGACTACCGGTTTTCGAGACGCTCGTAACGTGAGCGACCGGTCATCCTCGAAATCAAGCGTTGGCGCAAGTCGACCCAGTCCCTGCATGTTGCCTACCCTGCATTCAGCCTAAAATGCATGCTGGCCCTGGAGCGCGGACGCCTTCGCTTCGACGACCGCCGGGCTCAATCGGTCGGCAACATCACCCACAACTCGGGTCGGCCGACGTTGCAGTGAACCGCTCGGACAAGCATGCCCATGCAAGCCCAAGAAACGAACAATGTGATCCGAGCGGCATGCCACGCGATTGGGGCGTTACCGGAGGTCGCGGTACTGCGATTATCGACGCTCGGAACGGGATGGAAGATCGTTTCAATCAATGCCGATCGTCGTGGTTCATCGTCTTGCAAAGCATCGAGAGTCTTCGCCGTGTGCCGGAAAACCTCCGCTGAGGCACCGGACTGCAAAACCTTGCCGTCAATCGCGTAAGCGGCCTGGCGGCTGAGTGTCGGTAACGTAAGCAAGCCGAAGAAAGTCCAAAGAGTGAAGCCCAAGCACGTCATCGCAAGCCCCGCGACACTCGTGACACCTGCGCCCGGCAGCATGGTCGACAGGGCAAAACCCGTGACCACCCAGGCAAGTGCCAACACCAGGCCCCGCATTCGACTGCCGCTTTGGATCGCTTCCAAACGTCTCGCGATCACGATCGCCAGCTGTTCAGGTGACAGCTTCGTGAGCGTTGCTGCTGGCAGCACCACGGTCTCCATTCCCGGCAGACCGACAACGCCGCCGGTGAAGCCGGTGTCGTGGTGACCGAGAACTGTGATCGGCCGCGACTTCAAACCCCACGTTGAGACGACAAATTGAGCCTTAACAATTGCCGGGAAAAACTTTGCATTATCTGCAACGTGAGTCTTCAGGGCTCCCACAAACCTGGCAATCTGAAGTTGTGAACCAACAAGAATGATCGCGATGCCAGCGACAGCCAACGCTGCACCGGGTACGCCCAGCCAACGCCCCATGAATAAGATCAATAGGCTGTTCGCAAGAAAAAGTGCCCCCTGGATAAGGACACCGCGGACCCACCTAGCCACGAAGGTTCCCAGCGAGATCGTGTTTGGTCGCCAGCGATTCGGAAGCAGGAATCCGCCGAGGAGATCCATCGGAAAGAGCACGCCAACCAGGCAAGCGAAAAACAACGCAAGTGCCGGCATGTCATTGCCGCTCCACAAGTCGGAGTCAGGCAGAACTTCAAGCGGGTACTGCGTCAGAAGCAGAATTGCGCTCAACACGACGATGGAACCAACACCGAACATGCCGAGCAGCAGACGAGCACGGGCGTATGTCATCATGGAATCCCAATCGTGAATGGCAGTTTACTGCTTTCGCCTCGTTACCTACCTGCACCGCGCTGCCGGCGGGAGCACCGTGAAAGACTCAGTTGACTTCACAGTCCCCCGCATTACATCGTCCTGTTAAGCGGAGTCGGTTTTTCGCGAAGACTCGATAGCCAAGATCCAATCCGTGTGAAACGCCGGGTACCCGAGTCAGTACGACGAGCGGACCAAGTCCGACTGCCGCATATAGCCGACGGAAGACCTCGACGCCAATGATCCAAGATCCATCCGGCAGTCTTCCTTGGATCTCATCCATGAACTCCTGCATCGTCTTGCCGTAGTCCGCTGGACGAAAGGTAGAATCAGCGATGTTCGTGAAGCGGATGTTCTTCCTGCGATCCAGCCAGCGAAGCATCTTGATTTCGCGAAGGCAAAGTGGACACTCGCCGTCATAGAAGACTTCGACTTGCCAATCTTTGCTCGTCGATTCGCTCATGAATCAATTTCCGTGTTTGTAGCGTCGGTCAGCCGAATCAAAATTTCGTTACGACGCAGTGGCCCCGGCGTGAAAGGCGGATCGTAGCCAGCCGCCTCCGCTTGCGGCTCACCCTCGAATCCTTGCGACTTCATTGGCTCCGCTGATGTAACGGAACAAACGCATGAAGCTGCCGTCGCGTCCCTGAGAGTCCATTTGCGAATCCGTGGCGGCGAGCATCAGGTCCGGATATTCGCGAATTTCGATGTTTCCATCAGATTCGATCACCTTGTAATCCGCCGACGCGTATCCGGCTCGGGCTGTCATCGGCCATGCCACCATCCCGATCCCAACGACACCTACCGTCGCAGCCAAATAAATCATCCGCTGTTTCATCCCCCGTACGTCCGGTTTGCTGTCCGGTCTCACTGTAGCGGGCTGGCTAGCAAGTCCCGTGCGGGGGAATCGAGAGAATCAACCCCGCTCACCGGGAACTGCTGGTTGGACGTTGACGGCGGCAAACACCACGAGGTGGTGCCCCCGGGGGCGTCGGGTTGCACGGGGCGCGGCTCGGCCGCCTGCTGCAGAACCCGCAGGAATGGGGGTACCGGCGGGGCTTCGCGGGCCGGCGGCTCGGCTCCCAGCGAGTCCGTGGCAAGACACGCCAAAATCCTTGTCAACGCGGCAGGCCAAACCAGCTGGCAGGGATTCCAACGCGCCATCAGCCGATCCCTAGAGAGGAGAGCAGCCTTCTGACAGTAGAGTCGTCCTCCGAGGCGGTCGACCGCGCGGCCCCATACGGATCGCCCAATCGCGACGGCCGTTCGCGTTTGCTCTCCCCCTAAAAGCCCCTCCGCGTAAAAGCCCCTCTTCAAACAAACCCTCTGCTCCTGAAATTCCTAAGCCCTGCATTTTCAGGGACTTAGCGACTCAGCATCCGTTTCGGTCGGTAGGCTGCGAAACGCTTTACTGAATTGAATAGCCATCAGCAGGGCCATTCTAAGAACTTTTCCAATCGCCTTTTTGACAGCGTGGTTCACAAGCTGCTGTTGACCCTGACGTGACTTCTTGCCTTTGCGAGATTTCCAATGCGCCTCCAATTCTAGCCCAACATAAACCCGCGACGTCGCCGCAATCAGGGATGTCGCTTGCACTACGATGTGAGTGTTTCGCTGGACCGCGGTACTTTTCGATGCAGATCCCGTTTTTCCCGGTGTGTATCGATCATCTGAGCGGTTTCGGCGCTAGCCGCCGGCTCGTCGGGGAAAGCCAGGGGCTAGTGCCCAATCCGCTCACAAAAATTGGCGCTGTCGAGCTAGAACTCCCGCCGGATCCCATTTCGCCTTCTCGCCGTTGCCACCCCTTCGCTGTCACGACCCATCGTTGCCCGAGAATCGTTGCCCGAGAGGCAGGACCGCAATGTTTTTGCGGCGCGGGAGCTGAGTTGTTACGCTGACCGCTTGGCAGGCGTCCCTCGGGACGCATCCTCCCGCCTGAGCAAGTTCGCTTCGCGATTGTGTCGCCGCGATGACTTGCTACTGATTTGTTCCAGCTTGGTTTTAGGATTTGAGAGGCCGGGGGCCGTGCGGCCTCGAGCCCAATTTTTAGCCGGAACGAACCACTACCCTCCTACGTCCCACCTCCCCTCTGGCAAGCCTCCCCGCTCGCAAGATCGAACAGCAGGTTAGCGAACTGCCCCCCTTCGTCCGTGTTCGACGGACGTTCAAGTCAGCAAGAGCCAGAACCATGAACACAAGCTCCCGATCGGTCGCCCAGTTGGTGCTGACGGCTTTGATGCTGCTCGCCCCGGTATTTTCCAACGGCCTAATCGCCTCGGACGGCGGCATCGTCTACTTTGAAAAGCACATCCGCCCTCTGTTGGTCCAGCATTGTTACGAATGCCATTCCGGCGACCCGGAAGAGGCTCAGGGAGGTCTCGTTTTGGACCGCAAGTCCGGTTGGCAACAAGGCGGAGAGTCGGGTGCCGCGATCGTTCCGGGAAAGCCGGGCGAAAGTCTGTTGATCGACTCGGTTCACTACGAATCACTTGAAATGCCCCCCTCCGAGCGGCTGTCTGAGGAAGAGATTCAGGCGCTGAGCCGGTGGGTGGAAATGGGGGCGCCCGATCCACGAGTCGGCACGGCTGCCGAGGCGGAACGAAAACTTGCCGATCGATCGTCGGGCGGACTCTGGTCGCTCCAGCCGATCGATTTCCAGCAGCCGCCTGATTCCGTGGACTCGGCGTGGCCGCGAACCGACCTCGACCGTTACGTCTTTGCCCGTATGCAACGGCAGGGCGTCACGCCGGTGCGGGATGCGGATCGTCTCACTTGGCTCCGCCGCGTGACATTTGACCTGACCGGCCTGCCGCCGGCGCCACAGGAAGCACGGCGTTTCTTGCGGGATCGGTCCGAACACGCCGAGGCCGAGGTGGTGGACCGCCTGCTTGCTTCGGCCCACTTCGGCGAGCGTTGGGGCCGGCATTGGCTGGACGTGGCCCGTTACGCCGAATCGAGCGGTAAAGCCTACAACGTCGCCTACCCGTACGCGTGGCGGTATCGCGATTACGTCATCGACGCATTCAATGCAGACAAACCGTACAACGAGTTTCTCAAAGAACAGATTGCCGGCGACCTGTTGCCGGCACGCGACGACGCGGAGCAACTCGAACAGACCGTCGCCACCGGCTTCCTCGCGATGGGGGTCAAGGATCACAACGCCCGCAGCGACGAGCAGTTTTACGCTGACGTGGTCGATGAGCAGATCAACGTCACCAGCCGGGCCGTCCTTGGAATGACCATCTCGTGCGCCCGCTGCCACGATCACAAGTTCGACCCGATCTCCATCGAAGATTACTACGCCATGGCTGGATTCTTTCACAGCACCGAGCCGCTGCACGGCAGCAGCGACGTGAAAGGCAAGGGAGGCACGGCGAATAAGTTCCCAGCTGAATTGCAGCCGATTGGCAAGGGATCCCACAAGCTTCACCAGGCCTACCGCGCGCACGAAAAGAAAGCGGGAGAATCGAGCCGCAAAGCGCGCCGTGCCCGCCGCGAGGTGCAAAACCTGACCGACAAGATTCAGGCGGAGAAGGACACCCAAAAGAAGCAAGAGCTGGAAAAGAAGAAAAAGGAAGCTGCCCAAAAGCGGGATCGGCTCAACAAAGAACTGAAAGAGCTGCGCAACGATCCGCCCGAGCGTCCTCGGTACGCGATGGCGGTGCGGGACCGCGCGGAGCCGAAAGACACGCGCCTTCACAAAAGTGGTGATTACCGCGATCTGGGCGATCCGATCCCTCGCGGCTTGCCGGAAGCTTTGGCTGATTTCAAAACACCCCCGATCGATCCGAAAACCAGCGGCCGCGTCGTGCTGGCGGAGTGGTTGGCCAGCGACCAAAATCCCTTGACCGCCCGCGTCATGGCCAATCGCGTCTGGCAACATCTGTTCGGCCAGGGAATCGTGCCCACGCCCGGAAACTTTGGTAACAGTGGCAAAAAGCCGACCCATCCGGAATTGCTTGACATGCTGGCCAGCCGCTTCATTGAGCACGACTGGTCGGTCAAAGAGCTGATTCGCACCATCGTCCTGAGCCGAACCTATCGTCTCAGTTCGCAGTACGACCCGGCCAACGGACGTGTCGATCCGGAAAGCACTTATCTGTGGCGGGTGCGGCCGAAACCCCTGGACGCTGAACTGCTCCGCGACGCCATGCTGCTGGCGAGCGGCCAGTTGGACCGGTCGCGCCCGGAGGGGGGATCCGTGCTTGCGGAACTGGGCCCCGGCATCGTCGGCCGGAACTTCCAAGAAAAGGACATTCACGTCCCCTCGAAGCACCGCAGCGTTTACTTGCCGATTCTCAGGGATTCGCTGCCGAGACCGTTGAAGCTTTTCGGCTTCGGCAATCCCACGCTTGTGGTGGCCGAGCGAAACACGTCGGTAGTGCCCGAGCAAACGCTCTACATGCTCAACAACGAGTTTGTCCTCACCCAGTCCGAGCAGATGGCCCGGCGTCTGCTCGGTCACGAAGACTGGACGTCAGAGCAACGAATCCGCCGGGCCTACCAACTGACCGTTAGCCGTCCACCGACCAGCCGTGAGGTGGCCCGGGTGAACGATTATCTCGACCGGCAGACGGCGGGCCAAGAGAACCAGCCGGATTCGGTCCAGCAGGCTTGGTCCACTTTCTGTCAAGCGTTATTTGCCAGTGCTGAATTCCGATATCTGATCGACGCGCCGCCGCGGGACGCCGACAGCGACACTCCTGCGCGAGTGGCTAAGAACCCCGGCTGACGCGATAGCGCCGCTCACTCACGCAAGTTTGAAGCGGCGTGCGATCAACCGACGCCAGAGAGCGACCCCAAATTGCAGCGAGGAAACTCAATCATGTCTCAGCAAAACATCCCTCAAGCCAGCTCACGGCGCGAGATTCTCAAGAACGTGCCATTCGGTTTCGGCTATCTGGCGCTAGCCGGCATGCTGGGCAAGCAAGCGACCGCGTCGCCGGCGTCTTCCTCTCCGCTGGCTCCTAAACAGCCGCATCGGCCGCCGCGGGCCAAACGAGTCATCTTCCTCTGCATGCGGGGCGGCCCCTCGCAAATGGAAACGTTCGACCCGAAACCTTTGTTGAAAAAAAGAGCCGGCGAAGAGGGGGTTCGGAACAAGAAACTGCAGATCGTCGGCCCCAAGACGGAATTCCAGCAGTACGGTGAGAGCGGGCTCCCCGTTTCGGACCTATTTCCCCACGTCGCTCGTCAAGTCGATGACCTCTGCGTGATCCGCAGCATGCAGACGGAAACTCCGGCTCACCCGCAAGCCTATCAGTTTTTACATACCGGCAGCTTTCGTTTTGTCCGGCCTTCGATCGGGTCCTGGGTCACCTATGGCCTGGGAACCGAGAACCAGAATTTGCCAGGGTTCATCGCCATCGGTCCGACTGACAAGTTTGGCGGTGCTCAGAACTACGGCAACGCCTTCCTGCCGGCCGCGTACCACGGCACGCCGATCGGAGAGATGGGCCGGCCGGTGAAAAATGCGGGCTTGAGCGACATGACGAATCCCGAACTCAGCACCGCTCAGCAACGCCGCCAGATCGATTTGATTCAGTCGATGAACCAGGGGGCGCTCGAGCGCCAACAGTCGGACCGGCGCATCAGTGGTCTGATCGAAAGCTACGAGCTCGGCTTTCGGATGCAGTCGGCCGTGCCCGAAGTGATGGATTTTTCGAGCGAATCGGCTGCGACCAACGAGCTGTATGGCATCGACGGCAGCAAGAGTGATGAGTTCGGTCGGCGCTGCTTGATGGCCCGCCGCTTCATCGAAGCCGGCGTCCGGTTCGTGGAGGTGGGGCACGAGCGGTGGGATCACCACAACGATTTGAAAGGTCGCCTGGAAGACCGCTGCTTGAAGACCGACAAACCGATCGCCGGCTTGCTGGCCGACCTGAAACAGCGGGGTTTGCTGGAAGACACCCTGGTGGTTTGGGGCGGTGAATTTGGCCGGACTCCCGACGACAAAATCAGCAACGGACGCGCCCACAACAACCAGGGTTTTACCTTCTGGCTGGCCGGCGGAGGCGTCAAACCGGGGATCGCCTACGGAGCGACTGACGAGTTCGGCTACAAGGCGGTCGAGAATCCGGTCCACATGCACGACCTGCACGCGACGATCCTGCACCTGTTGGGGCTGGATCACGAGCAGCTCACCTATCGCTATTCCGGCCGCGATTTCCGCCTGACCGACGTGCATGGGAAGGTGGTCCACGACATTCTCGCCTGAGGCAAGGCTGTCCAGCATCTTGACGCTTCGCGGACACCCAAGACGTTTGCCCGACCCACGCCGACTGAGGCGGAGCTTGGTTGGCGTCATGGCATGGGGGAAGCTGACGCATCGATTCTCCGCCAACGACAATCGGCTGCCGGGATTCGGAGACGGTGACATTGTGTCGCGCGCCAGACTTCCATCGGTGGTTCCTTTTCAGACGCCCGGTGACAGGTCTCTCCCAAAGCTGTCGGAACGGCTGTCAACGGCGGCCTGGATCTCGCATCGCACGGCCTCGCATCGCACGGCCTCGCATCGCACGGCATGGCTCGCGCGAGGCGGG
>CAYNVI010000151.1:0-9723 GCA_964400585.1 uncultured Pirellulaceae bacterium
CCTGCTTCCCTTTCCGCTCCGGCTTTGCCTCGGCCGTGCTGCGGCTGATCCAGGGCGAGGATGGCAGCGTCTTCGTTGGCCTTAGCAACCGCGGCTGGAGCAGCCTGGGGACCGCTTCCTACGGGTTGCAGCGGCTTGTCTGGACCGGCAAAACCCCTTTTGAAATGAAAGAGTTGCGGGCGCGCCCCGACGGGTTCCAGATCGTCTTCACGCAACCGGTCGATCCCGTATCGGCCAGTGATCCGAACGCCTATCGCCTGCAGCGCTACACCTACCAGTACCATGCGAGTTACGGCAGCGACGAAGTCGATGTCACGCCGCTGACGATTCGCCAAGCAACCGTCTCGGACGACGGGCTGCGGGTCGATCTGCAAGTCGATGGCTGCCAGCCGTTGTACGTGCATGAACTGACAGCGGCCGGGGTGCGCAATCGCCAACGGCAACCGCTGCTGCACAATCAGGCCTACTACACGCTCAATCGAATCCCCGCCGACCGCGGCGAAGTCCAACCGTAAAGGTCGGTTCGGACAGCGCCTAGATCGGCGAGAGCGCTTCGCGGTAGGGCGTCATGATGTTCGATACCATGCGGAAGATCATAAAGATCATCACCGCCATCACCGACAACCAGATCACGGCGGTCAAGATCCCGGTGAGCGTGCGGATCGCCACCCGAGCTCGCTGGTCGTAATCGCGGGCCAGCGTTTCCAACGATTCCGCATCGGTTCCCGATAGTTCGGCGACTTCCAGATTGGTGATGAATTCTTCGGGAATGACTTCGCTCGATTCCAAGGCGGCCGCCAGGGAGGACCCTCGTTCGATCGCCGCTTTCACGGGAGGGAAGCCGGAGCGATAGAAGTCGCTGCCGGTACTTTCCAACGCCAGGCGGATCGCCCGGATCGGGTCGAGTCCCGCATCCAGCGTCATCGCCAACGTCCAACAAAAACGCGAGAGCGTGATCGTGCGAATCGCCGGGCCTAACTTGGGGATCAGGTAGAACAGCGGGATCATGTTATGGACCCCCAGCCAATTGTTGCGGATCGCCAGCACGCCGACGGCCAACATCACAAAGAAGAGCCCCACGCAGGCGAAATAGATCAGCACGCCGCTGGTTCCCCGCAAGCCGAAACCGGCGATGTCGAGCATCTCCCCGCCGGTCGGGGGCGAGAGCACGCCGAGCAACCAGATCAGCAACCCGATCGCCCCGATCGCCCCGATCAGTTGGATCATCGGCCAAGCGATCCCCATCAAAAAGGTCCGCCGCATCGAAACGCGGTGGTCGTAATGATCCGCCAGGTTCAACAAGGCGCGTTCCAGACGCCCGGTCGATTCCCCGACATGGACGATCGAGATCATCAAAGGGGGGAAGTAATCGGGTCGCTGCTGCATGGCGTCGGTCAGGCTGTCGCCTTGCGATAATTGGTCGGCAAGTTCCCGCAGGGCGTCGCGATGACGCTGGGAGCCCGATTTGGCCTCGGCCCGAAGCAACGGGATCAGGTCGGCCCCGGCACGGAAACCCGTCCCCAAACGGCGACAAAAGCCGGCCGCGGCGGTGGTTCCCATTCGTGCTTTCCACATCGGTCCTACCTGCTGAAAACGGGCTGCAATGTCGGTGATCCCGAGCCGCCGCGGGAGGCCGCCGGGAACCCCCCGGATGATAGTCACGGGCCGCGCGCCCACGGGCCTCACAAAGGGGCCCCGATCACGGGCTCGCCGCGCCCCTACTGTACCGCAACCGCAAGGCGAGGGGCGTTGGGACGGCCGCGATCCGGCCGCCGCCGAACGCCTCGGATGACCTTGACCGGGATCGCCAGGGAGCCTTATCGTCAGGCCATCCGTGCCGGTCCTCGAGGTACGGCGATTTTCTCCAAATCATTAGCCAGAGAAGGCACACGCAATGTCGGATGGATCCTCCGGAGTTCCGCTGTTGGATGTCGCGCGCGGCAATACGCCTCACCGCGAAGCGTTTTTGGAAGCCCTGGCCGAAGTCGTCGACAGCGGTCGCTTCCTGTTCGGTCCCGACGTGAACCAGCTGGAAGCAGAGGTCGCGGCGCTTTCGCAAGCGGAGCATGCCGTCGGGTGCGCCTCGGGCAGCGACGCGTTGCTGCTGTCTTTGATGGCCTTGGGGATCGGCCCCGGCGACGAGGTGCTCGTCCCCAGCTTCACGTTTTTTGCCTCGGTCAGCTGCGTCACCCGGCTGGGGGCGACGCCGCGATTGGTCGATATCGACCCGGCGACGTTCAACGCCGATCCGGCGGCGATGCAGGCCGCCATCACGCCGCAAACCAAAGCGATGATCCCCGTTCACCTGTTCGGGCAATGTGCCGCCATCGATCGTATCTGCCAGATCGGGGCGGAACACCAGATTCCGGTCGTCGAGGATGCCGCGCAAGCGATCGGGGCGGCCTATCACAGTCGCCCCGCGGGAAGCTGGGGGCTGATGGGCTGTTTCAGCTTTTACCCAACCAAAAACCTAGGTGGAATGGGCGACGGCGGGATGCTGACCAGTAACGATGCAGCGATCGCGGATCGCTTGCGGTTGTTCGCCGGGCACGGCATGCGACCGCGGTATCATCACCAAGTGGTCGGGATCAACAGCCGACTCGATTCGTTCCAGGCGGCAGTGCTCCGCGTCAAATTGCAGCACCTTTCGACCGCGATCCAAGGGCGGCAAGCAGTTGCCGACCGATACGCTCAGCTGTTCGAAGATGCCGGGATCGATGGAGCCGCCCAGTGTGTCCTGCCGACGGTCGATGGGCCGGCTTACCATGTTTGGAACCAGTACGCGGTGCGGATTCCCGAGGGGCGTCGTGACGCCCTGCGAAGCTACCTGGCCGATCAGGGGATCGGCAGTGAAATCTATTATCCGATCCCGTTGCATCGCCAGCAGTGCTACGCCGGCGCCCCTTGGACCAAGGTGGAATTGCCCGAAACCGAGCGGGCGTGCAACGAGGTCTTGAACCTGCCGATCTTTCCCGAACTGACCGAGGCAGAGCAGGCCCGAGTCGTCGCCAGCGTCGCTCGCTTCTTCGCTGAACAAGGTCGCCGCGCCGCCTGAGCGAGGGGAGGGCCAGCGCCACGATTCCGATTCCACCTCATGCTGTACCCTGCGACACCCTCCCCCCTGGGAGGGTCGAGCCTAAGCGAGGGGAGGGCCAGCGCCACAATTACCCTCCCAGCCCCCAGCCCGCATCTTGCGACACCCTCCCGGGGGGAGGGTGTCTGGGCTCAGTCTGGATTGTTTAGACACCGATGCCCGGCGGGAGGATGTCTGGGCTCAGTCTGGCTTGTGTAGATACCAATGCCGTCCTGGGAGGGACGAGCCTCAGCTGGACCCGGCTTGCCAGACCCCTCCTCGGCTGCCACGCCGCCCGCGAGAGCCAAGCCTCAATACCGAATCGTCATTTCGGTGCGGATCAGATGCTCGGCGAAATGGTTGCGCGTGAGGGCAAAAACGCCCGATGTCCCCAGTTCCAGTTTCCCGCAGATCAAGAAACGCATCCCTGGACCAAGATAGACATAGCTTTCATTGTTCGCCGATTGAGGCCCGGGCAGTTGCGGGTCGGTGTAACTACCGTCCTGGAATGACCAGCCGGCCAGATCGAGATTGATCGTCATCAGATTGTGCGGGTCACGTTGCCAAGAGAGGCGATTCCAGCCGGCTCCCCAACGCAGCAACGCACCGGCGTAATCCGGATCTCCGCCGATCGGAATCCATTCGCCGACGCGCAGCTGCAGGCTGTCGCGTTCGGTCAGCGAGAGGCCAGCGAGCAAAGCCGGCTCCAGGGAGGTGTGCCCGGTTCCCAAACCTTCTTTCGGGTTGGCCGACGGGACCGTGGTGGTCATCTGCATGGCGATCTGCAGAAGTGGACTGTCATAGACCAGGCTTTTCGTACCGATTTGCATGTCGGCAAAGCCCGCCGCATGCCCCGCCTCGCCAAGGTAAAGCGACCGATAAGGGATCACGGTAAACGCAGAGAAAGAACCGTGGGCGATCTCGGTAAACACGCTGAGCTCGTGATAATCGAGCGAACGCCCGGCCGGTGAATCGGGCCCCAGTCCATCGATGCGCGCCCAAAAGTACTCGGCCCGGTCGGGAAAGATCATGTCCTGCCCATAATCCCAACGAAAACGCGTGCGGTTTTGGGGACGGGCCGATTCGACGAAAAAGGAGGCCGATTCCAGGGGGTGCCAGGCCGGCTGATAGCAGGCGTCGCACGGACAAAGCGCGTCGAGCAACGCCGAATAAAAACGTGCTCCGCGACTGGAACTGCCTCGCCCGCGACGCCCGCGGCATTGCGAACAGGACGGTACTCCCTCGAGCGATGCCAACCCAGTGGACAAGGGCTCACCCCCGGCGACGCCGGGGTACTCCGGACGCGCGGCGGGTTCGGCCACCGCCCGCTGCGGTGGCTCGGCCAAGCGAACGGTTTCCTGGCCCCAACCCGCCATCGCCGATAACCACAGCCATGGCCCGACGAGTAACGTGGCGTAACGCATGGCGGGCAGGGGGCGTGGGGGAAAAAAAGCAGCGGCGTGGTGGCTTGTACGCCATCGGGGCAAGGCCCTTCAAGAGCACTTTGCGGCACCCTGCATCCCGCCAGGATCCGCGTGGTGAACGGAGAAGCTGCTGGGGTCCGCCGGTAAACGGATCAGCGATCGTGATCGGTCAAGGAAGTGCCCAGCGAGAAGGGGAGACCGACGAGGGCGAGGATCGGCATCGACACGGCGGCGATCGCGATGGCCGTCTCGGGCGAGGTCCCTTCGGCTACCGAACCCCAAGTCATCGCTCCAGATCCCATCGCCCCTCCCAGGCTCATCAGGTAGCACGCCATGCCTCGGGCACGCATCGGACGCGGCAGGGTCAACTGGGCGGTCGAGTTCAGCGTTGTCAGGATCAGCATCCAGGCACCACCCAGCGGCAACATCAATGCTAACGTGAGGACCCGAGAGGTGGAAAAGGCCACCCCGATCAGGGCGAGGGCGAATCCCCCCGTGGCGAGCAGGACCAGTCGGTCGCTGCTGCAATGCCGGCGCAAACGCTGGATCACCACCGCCGCCAGAACCGCTCCCGCGCCCAACCCACAGACCAGAAAACCATAGCCCCGGGCATTCCAACGCAACTGCTCGCGGGCGACCAACGGAAGCAACGACCACATCGCACTGGCGGGGAAGACGAACAGAGCAACCCGTAGGAGCGCGTGCCGCATATCGACGGTCTGGAAAACAAACCGGACGCCGTCGCCCAACGCTTGCCCAAAAGAGCGGCCGCCGCTCGATTCGGTCTGCTCCCGACGCCAAAACCACAGCACGACTAGCACTCCCGCGAAGGAGCAGGCGTTGACGGCAAAGGCCGCCCAGATCCCGAACGAACCGATCACCAGCCCGCCGACCGCCGGTCCTGCCGCCCGAGCCAGATTGAAACTGATGCTGCCCAGGGCGACCGCCTGCGGGAGCAACGGCCGAGGCACCAGTTCCGGGATCGAAGCTTGCCACGTCGGGGCATGGACCACCAACCCCAGCCCCATGACCAGCGTCAGCCCTAACAGCAGCCACGGTGTCATCAGCCCGCTGAATGTGCAGGCCGCCAGGCTCGCCGCCACCGCCAGCATCATCAGCTGGTTCATCATCATCAACCGGCGACGGTCGAACCGGTCGGCGATGACGCCCGAGGGAAGCGCGAACAGCACCACCGGCAGCGACATCGATGTTCGGACCGCGGTCACCATCTGTGGCGACGCGTTCAATTCGGTCATCAACCAGCCCGCACCGATCTCGTGGATCCACGTGCCGAGGTTGGAAACGAGCGAGGCGATCCAAAATGCCCGGTAGATCGGCGTCTGAAAGGGGGCCCAGGCCGACACCGGTGCCCGCGCGGCCGGCTCGCTCGCGGCGGAACTGTCTCCGGCGGGCTCCGCAGAGGCCGCTCCAGCAGAACGTTCGGCTTCCAGCAGCGGAGGTTGTGGCATGCGGACGTCGATTCGAAAAGCGTGCGTGACGGAAAGCGGGAACAGCCGTTTGCGGGGCTTTCCGGAAAGACGCTGAAAGCCCAATTCGGACCAGCATCCGGACTCTCATTGAAACCTTAAGGGCTCCGGGGCGCGAAGCCCCCGCCAGGGCTGCGAAATGACCGCCCCCGCCTGCGGGTGGCAATGACCCCGTGGGCATTGCCTCTCTGGACGTTTACCTACAATAAGTCGTAGCCAATATCCTTCGCTTCCGCTTCCTGGGAGTTTTCGATGGCCAAATCGTTCTGGCCCCAATCTGACCAAACTGCTGAATTATTAGTCGGTGCCAAGCAGGGAAACGACGACGCGGTGAACCGACTGCTGGAAAAACATCGGGGACCGGTGCGAAAACTGGTCCAGATGCGTCTCGATCGCAAGGTCCAGCAACGCGTCGATGTCAGCGATGTCGTGCAGGAGGTGATGGTCGAAGCGAGCGGGCGTTTGCAGGATTATCTGAAAAATCCCGCCATGGCTTTCCATCTCTGGCTGCGGCAAATTGCCTGGGATCACATGATCGATACCTATCGACGGCATCGTGTCAGCGCCAAACGGAATATGGATCGCGAGCAGGCGATGGCCTTGCCTGCCGGCGCCGATGAATCGACGTTCGAATTGGCGGGACAGCTGTGCGATCCAAGCAAGACGCCTCAGCAGATCGCCGCCCAGCGTGAGCTCGCCTCCCACGTCGAAGCGGCCATCCACCAGTTGGGCGACCAGGATCGCGAAATCGTCATGATGCGGCACTACGAGCACCTGTCCAATCTGGAAATCGCCGAAGCCTTGCAGCTGAATCCGCCCGCTGCCAGCATGCGGTACCTGCGAGCGGTGCGGCGGCTCCGGCAATTGCTCGAAGAGCAGTCGAAGGACGATTCTGAAAGGCTGGAGATCTCGTGAAGCCGCCGCGGCCTGCCGAATTCAAAGGTCCGGCCGCCCCGGCCCGCGATGTTGCCGATGGACACACCGCGGATCGGCCGCGGGAGGCGGAGGGGAACGCGACCTCAGCGCACGAGCAGCGATTGGCCGAGGTCGTGGCGGAGATGACCGACCAGATCACGGCGGGCCAGTCGGTGGATCTCGACGCCGTCTGCCGGGAGCACCCCGAGCTGGCGTCTGACCTCCGCGATCTGTGGGGCGCCATCCTGGTCACCGATGCCACCGGGGCGGTTCGCGAGGAGGCCCCGAAGGCGAGCAACACGCCCCGCTGGCGAGGCCTGCGGTTGCCGATGGTCGTCGGCGATTACGAATTGCTGGAAGAAGTGGGACGCGGGGGCATGGGGGTCGTGTTCCGCGCCCGGCAAATCAGCTTGAATCGCGAAGTGGCCGTCAAAATGATCTTGCGCGGTCGGCTCGCCAGCGATGTCGACCTCCAGCGGTTTCTGGCCGAAGCGGGCGCGACCGCCCGGCTGGAACATCTGAACATCGTGCCCGTCTACGAAGTGGGAGACGTCGAAGGACGCCCCTTCTTCAGCATGCAGTACGTGCGAGGCGAGACGCTGGCCGATCGCTTGATCGAAGGTCCGTTGCCGCAACGCGATGCCGCCCAGATCATCGCCACCGTCGCGCGGGCGATCGACTTTGCCCATCGACGCGGGGTGCTCCATCGCGATCTGAAGTCGTCCAACATTTTGCTGGCTCGGGATGGCACCCCGATGGTGACCGATTTCGGGTTGGCGAAAGAGACGGGGAATGCAGAGAGCCTGACCCACAGCGGGATGTTGGTCGGCACGCCCGCTTTCATGTCTCCCGAGCAGGCCGGCGGGCAGGGCGGGGAAGTCGGTCCGGCCAGTGACATCTACTCGCTCGGTTGCGTCCTCTACCATGCCCTGACCGGCCGACCTCCGTTCGTGGCCGATTCTCCGATGTTATTGGTGCTGAAGGTCTTGGAACAAGATCCGACGCCTCCGCGGGCCCTCCGCCCGACCCTCGATCGCGACCTGGAGATGATCTGCGTCCGCTGTTTGCAGAAACCTGCGGACCTCCGGTATGCCTCGGCGGGGCAACTGGCCGATGACCTGGAAGCCTTCCTGCGGGATGAGCGGATCCTGGCCCGCAGCGGTCGCTTCACGCAAGTCGTCGTGCGACTGTTCCGCGAAACGCACCATGCGGTCGTGCTCGAGAATTGGGGCCTGCTATGGATGTGGCACAGTCTTGTGCTGCTGGTCGCTTGCTCGTTGACGTGGGTGATGCAACAAGCCGATGTCACCAGCCGGATGGCGTATGAAACGCTCTGGATTGTCGGCTTGGGGGCTTGGGCGACGGTCTTCTGGATGTTGCGTCGCCGGATGGGTCCGGTCACGTTCATCGAACGGCAAGTCGCCCATGTTTGGGGGGCCAGCATGCTTGGCGTCGCCCTCCTGTTCCCCTTGGAATGGTGGCTCGATCTGCCGGTGCTCCGCTTGTCGCCGATGCTGGGAGTGATCGCCGCGATGGTCTTTTTGATCAAGGCCGCGATGTTCAACGGCTCGTTCTATCTGCAGGCGGTGGCGCTGTTGGGCACGGCGGTTTGGATGGCCGCCGATCCGACGCATGCTCATCTTGGGTTCGGAATCATCGCAGCCATCTGCTTTTTTGTCCCAGGACTTCGCTACCACCGGCGTCGCTTGCGGCGCTCTCGCAGTGATCGGTAAGCCGGGCGGAACCGATCTTCGGTTGGAACCGCACAAAGGCGCGATGTTACTACAGCGGGCTGGGGTGAGGGGACGTGATTGTGACCTCGTTTCGCTCCGCTTGAATGGCCGTCCTAACCAAAAAAGGCTGCTGATCTGCTCGGCCCCGGCCTTTCCTCGACAACTCGATCAAACACGCGCGCTGGCCGCCTGGCGGCGCGGGACGGACCGCAAGACCAACAGCGCCAGCTCGGGCGGGCAACGCAGACGCAGCAGATGCTTGCCGCTCAGCCCCCGCGAAACATGCATCGTCGTCGGGGCCAAATAGAATTCGCCGGAGGCAAAGCGACTGCCGTACAGGCTAGGCGACAGCAGCGGACCGGCCAGGGGCAGCCGGCCTTGTCCGCCATGCGTATGGCCGGCAAGCATCAGATCGATCTCCTGCCGCCGCGCCCAGCCGATCTGGTCGGGACTGTGGCAAAGCGCGATCCGCACCGGATGTTCGGGAAAGCGGGATGCGAGCGGAGGGGGCCCACTGAACCAGGGGCGTTCGTTGCCGCACAACGCGACCGGGACGCCACGTAGCTGGCGATCGACAATCTGGCCGCCCAGGTCTTTCCAGCCGATCCGCTGCATCATCTCCCGCACCCGGCGGGGGTGGGCGACGCGGGTGTCATGATTGCCCAGGATCGAGAAGCAGCCCGCCGGCGCCTGGGCCGCGTTAAAACAGTCGGGCAGCCAATCGATGCAGGCCTCTTCGTCGATGATGTCGCCCGTCAAGGCGATCATGTCGGGGTCCCAGGCGGTCGTCCGCCGCATGACGTATTGGAAGAATTCGGGGGCGATGTGCCCGGTCAGATGGACGTCGGAAAGGTGGGCGATGCGAAACCCGTCGAGCGCGGCGGGGAGGCCCGGAACTGGCAGCGATTTTTCCTCGATCGCTAAATGGAAAATCTGATTGCCGGGAACCTGGGCCGCCCAGCGGCATTTGCGGGTCCGTGCCAGCGGGGTCTCGACTTCTCGAGCGACGTCGACCTGCTCGCTCGTGATCTCGACCGGCAGACGCTGCCAGCCGAACAGGGGACGCGTCCACAGCCAGGGGATCCCCAGAA
>CAYNVI010000152.1:0-9706 GCA_964400585.1 uncultured Pirellulaceae bacterium
AGATAATGTTGACTGAAGATTCTCCCAGTTCGTGCATGACCACCTGCGGCTCCGGCTCCGCGTGCACCAATTCGTGTGACTGTGCCACGTCCCGGATGATCTGCTCGGCTTGCTCGAAGTCGTCGCCGTAACCGATACCAAATTCGAGGTCCACGCGCCGCTCGGCGTTGGCTGTAATATTGGTGATGACGTTGTCCCAGATTTCGTTGTTCGGCACAAAGATCGTCTGGTTATCAAAGGTACGGAATTTGGTGGACACCAGATTCATCTCGTCGATCGTCCCGGTGATCCCGCCTGCGGTGACGATGTTGCCGACGTCAAAGGGGCGGTTGACCAGGATCATCAAACCGCTGGCGAAATTACTCAGGGTGCCCTGCAGTGCTAACCCGACAACCAGGCCGGTCGCACCGATCGCCGCCAAAATGGGCGTGACGTCGATCTCCAACGCTGTCAAAGCGATTGCGAAACCGATCAACAAGACCAGGTTCTTGATGGTGCGAGAAATCAACTTTTCAGCCAGGATCGACAGATTGACTTTTCGTTCCAACAGCCAATTGGCGACGCCGGCAGCGATCCTCCCGAAGACGTACGTCAACAACAAAATCAGCGCGAATTTCAACAGGTTCCCCGCCACGCGTTGTCCACCTTCTGGCGAAGTGAGCCAGCCTCGCAGGCCGGACCAGATGGCGGTCGCGTCGGAGGTGTCGATCTCGAGACCGGAAACCGCTACCGCATACCGGCGAAATTCTTCGACGTCGCCTCCCTTGGCTTCCAGTGAGTCCAGGACGATGTCCAGGCGATCCCGGAGGGCTGTCCGTTGTGCTTGCAATTCGTTGACGCTGACCAACAGCTCTTCCTTCATGGCGGTCGCCGAATCGACGGTCTGCGACGAGAGGGTGGCCTCGGCAGTGGCCCCCGTGTCCTCCGTGGCCCCCGTGTCCTCCCCGGCGGCGTTCTCAACCGCCTCGCTGGCCCCGGCTTCGCCTCCGGCCGAAGCCGGGGAAGGCGTTGGCGAATCAGCCGCGTTTGGCTCGACGCTCTCCGCATTCGAACGCTCCCCATTCGGCGCCTCCTCGCTCCTAGCCTCAGGCGAACTCGATTGACCTGAGGCGTCGTTCTCCGCGGGGCCGCCAGCTGACAATCGCTCTGCCGCCGCCTCCGTGAGCCGCTGTTGGGTTTTTGCGGCCGCGGTATCGGCGGTGTCCTTCACCGTGGCAGCCGTCTCGAGCGTCGCTTGGGCCGCTTGGTCGTCATCGGCCGAAAGTGCCTCGGCGGTTTTCTTGATGCCCAGCCGAGCTGCCGCCATCTGACGCGACTTGTCGCGCAATAACTCGAACCACGCCGCCGCTTCGATCTCGAGTTCTGACTTGGTCAGCGGACGAACCATCAGTCGCAGCTGTTCGTGGGGTACTGCCGGATCGAGCGTCGTGACCGGTCGAGAAGCAGGCGTCTCCGCCGTTTGCTGAGCGACCAAGCCGCTTGCCGGAGAAACGACCCAAACCGCCGCGACCAATAGTGTTCGGTACCACATC
Organism: uncultured Pirellulaceae bacterium; assembly: GCA_964400585.1. Taxonomy (GTDB): domain Bacteria; phylum Planctomycetota; class Planctomycetia; order Pirellulales; family Pirellulaceae; genus CAYNVI01. Next base: position 1,533 of record CAYNVI010000152.1, read on the forward strand.
CGCGAATCCTTGTGCCAGGAAAATGAACAGCAGTGATTGACGTCGCGCAACGGTTTCTCCGTTACGCATTTCTCTGTTGCCTTCCGGGGCTCTGTCGAACGTCTTCGATCGCACGACTTCGCACGTCTCTAAGCCTTGGCGAGTCTCCAGGCCAGAGACCTCGCCGCCTCCTCGGAAACTTCCGCCAAGCGGCGCAGCATGATCCTCCAAAGCCACCGCAAGGGGATGTCGGTATTGGCACGAGGTCAAACTCGCAGCACTCCGCCGCACAAGAACACGATCGTGCTAGGAGGACCGCGGATGCAACAGTCAAAATAGTGCAATCGTGGCAGGCCTGGGGGGGTAAATTGCGACACCCGCGGTCAAGTTCTTGACCGAATGGTGCCTTCCACCACCTCCATGATGCATCGTTCGCCGTTCGGGTCATGGCAAGCCGGTTCCCGACCCACGCCCCCGTTCTACGGGCGGGTCAGCGATCGGAACCGATGCCCCAAGCCACAGGCGAGCAGGGGAACTATCCCCGCTCGACCAGTCCGCTCGACCAGTCCGCTCAACCAGTCCGCTCAACCAGTCCGCTCAACCAGTCCGCTCGTGTGGCACGTTTCGCAGGTAGGGCCAGGTCGACCACCAAGGGGGAATCGTTGCCGGAACGCCCCAGGGACCGCGCCGGGGCGCGGATAACGCGTCGACTCCGTCTGTGTTGCTTGGTGGCCGCAGGAACCGGGGAAGGGGGCACTTCCTGCTTCAATCGTGTGGAGTCTTAAGCCCGCGCCGCCCGTTTGAACAGCTCCACCAACCCCCAGCCGGACACCATCCCCAACAAATACGAGGCGATGATCACGACGAACTTGGAGATCCGCAAGGTCCAGGTCAAGAACGAGACTTCTACCGCCCCCAGGTTTTGCACGGCGAAAATGAGAATTGCCAGCAAGGCAATCGCGGCTAAGGCGTAGGTCACGTATTTCATGAGGATCTCGGTTGGTGAAACGATCGGCTGAGCGGGCGGCATCCTGATCCCGCGACTGCTTCGGCTGATCGGTGCTTTCCGCTACGGTAAAGGATGCTTTGCAGCGAGGACGCGAATTACGAGGTCGCGGTGGAAGGCCGATCCGGGTCACGGCCCCGCTCGGTGAACACTCGATAACGCCAGTAAGGGGCGGGATTCAGCAAGAGCTTTCCGGTCCCTTCGAAAAGGCGGACAAAACCTTCGCCTGAGGTGAAACGCCCGAATAGGTTCGCCGTTGCCCGCCTGACGGTGAATCGCACGTCCCCGGTACGACAAATCACGTAGTTGCCTTCGGCCGCGACACGCTTTCCCTCTTCCAAGGTGATTTCTTCAACCGGACCGCGCGTGGTGACGACGACTTTGCCGTAGCCGCGAACCCGCGTCTGCAAATAGATCGGTCCTTCGCCAGCCCAGATCGCTGTTTGCATCTTTTCGCGGTGATAGCTGACATCGACCGTTCCTTCGGAAGCCCAGTAGGTTCCCCGCTCCAAAATCCACGATTCTCCATTCAAATCGATCACGTGAAATCCTCCGAGGGATGATTCCAGCGTGATCACTCCGGACCCCGTATAGACGGGGCGATAGATGGCTTCATCGGCCAATAATGACTTGATCACACTGCCCAACGACGGCATCAATCTCGAATGGATCCGGATGTCGCCCGTCATGTAGCTGAGCGCCCCGGCCTCGGCACGGACCATCTCATCGTTAAGCTGGATCTCGACGTAGCGAGTCCCCTCGAGCTCTTGTACTTTGAATTCTGCCATCGATCTGGAGCAAATCTGGTGGGGAGCGTTTCAGGGAAGAGCGGGCCTCAACCAAGCTGGCATCGCTTGACCGTTTCTCCGCATTGAATACAAGTCTGGTAAGTCGATGTCCGCGGATGTTCGACGTGGCGTTCACTGCCAAAAACGTTGATCCCGGTGCGTTGAAGTGCATAGCCGCCACCGACGAACACCAGCACGGCGACGACCAGGCCGGCCAGAAACGAACTCACGATCCAAATCAAGGCGGCAAGCAGTAAGACCAGGACCAGCAAGCCGGGCCAGTATCCGTCTTCCACTTCGATATAGGTAGCCGGCGGTTCGTCTTTTTCATGCTGCGGCTCGCAGCGATCGCAAGTCAATTTGCTGTAGTAATCGCAAGCCTGGTTGACGCACTGGAACTGAGCTTCCGACGGCAGCAGTTGTCCCCGACAATGGAAACAGAAATTGCTGTGGCACGCCGGACAATGGAACGCCTCGGCGTCCACCGCGGAACCGCAAACCGGGCACTTATGGATATCACCGCGACGCCGCGGTGGCTCGGTCGAGACGGCGCCTTCTTGGGCAGCGTCTGGGGCATTGCTCTCGTCGTTGTGTGGCATGCTTTCGCACCTTCGCGGAATTCCTCGCGTCCCCTCGGTCGCCGTCCGCGACGGAGATCGCGTAGCACTCATCGGTTGGCAAGCTTTCGGACGTCAACCAGCGGCCCCTGGACCAATCCCGAATCGGTCCAATCGCACCGCCAACCAGGGAAGGCGTTCTGGGGGAACGGTTCAGGCCGGATGGCGCGGGGAGCTTCATACACGATATCGAACTGGCGATCCGCACGTATCTTCCCGATGCGACAGCGTTTGTGCAAATGCTGATTCCGGGGATCAACCGAAACCGCGCCACCCGGCGCGTCGATCTCGATGGGCTTGCGGAGCGCGTCGCGGACGGACATCGGATTCGTCTCCCCCGCAAGTTCCACGGCCGTTTTCCATAGGTAGACGGATACATACGCCGCTTCCATGGCGTCGCTCGTAACGCGATCGAGGCCGTGCTCGGTTTGAAAGCCGCTCACGAAATCTCGGTTCTGCGGACGATCGACCGACTGGCAGTAGTTGAAGGCGGCGAGGTGGCCCTCGACCGCTTCCGGGAGCAAGCCGCGCAGTTCATTTTCGCCGACGCTGGTGGAGAGCACCGGAAGCCGCTCGGCCGTGATTCCCTGGCGATGCAACTCATTGAAAAAATAGATGTTGTCGTCGCCGTTGACCATGTTCAACACCACATCCGCCTCGCTCGCCTTGATGTCACGGACAACCGAATCAAAGTCTCGTTCGGCCAAAGGCACGTAGAGCTCCCGAACGATTTCGGTATCCGGGAACGTGGCCGCGATGTGGTGGCGAACGACAGGGCTGAGCGTCCAGGGGAAGACATAGTCGGAACCGAGCAAAAAAAACCGGCGTCGCGAACCGCCGGCAAGACTGCGGAGCCAATCGACCGCGGGCAAAACCTGTTGGTTCGGCACGGTCCCGGTATAGACGACGTTCGGCGAACACTCGTTTCCTTCGTACGGAACCGGATAGAACAGCAGGCCACCGAGCTCCTCCAAGACGGGCAGAACCGCTTTGCGACTGGACGACGTCCAACAGCCAAACACCGCACACGCTTGATCGTTCGCTAACAACTCGCCCGCTCGAAGTGGAAACAGGTCCTCGGAACGCGATTTAGGATCCTTGACAATCGGCCGGATCGGTCGTCCGACGACGCCGCCGACGGCGTTGATTTCCTCAATCGCGTACAGCTCGCTGTCCCGTAACGCCGATTCGCTCATCGCCATCGTTCCGGTTTGCGAATGCAACAAACCGACGTTGATCGGTTCGGCCCGAGCGTACGAACGGCATCCGCAAACTCCCGCAGTACCGCCGATTCCCAGCACGCCGAACAGCGTCGCGTTGGCACTCCGCAAAAACTCACGACGCGTCTGGCGGTGCTGGACCGCGTCCCCTTGCCGGTTTAATGGATCACTTGATTGCATACTGCCAACTAGTCCCGCATCTTGGTCCAATAGAGGATTTCGAACGGCTCCGACGAGACACTGACCTCACCTCGAAACGGGCGATCCGTCACGCCGATCAGCAAGATCATCGCCCCCAGAAAGAAAGACAAGATCCCGCCCAGAAACAGCTGCGTGATCAGTTTCGTGTCGAACAACCAGATCAAGGCGATGTTCAAGATCGCTCCGACAAACACGACGAACCACATCACGACCGGAATGCCGGTCATTACCGAATTCTCGCGTACGCGATGCTGTGCCAGGAACACGCTGAATTGTCGCAGCGTTTCAGCATGGATGATTTTTTCGCTGTCCGTTTTCGGTTCGAAGGCGAGCAAGCGTTCGTGGAATGCCATGATCCGGATCCGCTCTCCGTCCGGAATCTGTCCCTCTTTGTATTCATCCCACGCGTACTTGAACACGTAGCGGCAATAATCGCGGAGCAACCAGCGGAGATTTTGGCCGTGGGGGGGAGGGTAGGTGGACACGTCCTGATGCAAGGCGTCCAACGCCGCCACCTCCCGTCCCACTTCGTCTTCCACTTCGGCCAGGTTCTGATAAGACGCCACCGCGATCAGTCCCAGCAGCAGTCCGTAGAACACGCAAAAACACGAAAGCACGTTACCCACCACATCGTTGGAGCCTCCGCTGCTCTTGACAAACAAACGCAAAAACGGCCGGATGAAAATGCAGCCGATCCAACAATACCCGACAAACACCACTGCGGTCAGGATCACCAGCGTCCGGACCGGTAAGTCATAAATCGAAAGCACGGGCATGAAAAAGGACCAGTTATGGATCTAGCTGTCGGGTTCCTGTAGATCGTTGAATGCGATCAACGAAGGCCTGGGACGCCCACGGATGGCGTTCCGTCGGGCGGGGGGCGGAATCTCGACTGATAGTAAAGCTTCTCAACGTGTTCATACCGCTTTCCGAGGGGGCGAAAGGAATGGAATTCCGGTTCGCCCCGGGGGTAGCTGGCGGGATTCGTCTTTTCTTCGGGCGATAATCTCGTGAGGGCTTCGCGATTCGGATTCGTAAACGGGAGGTTCCGCGAAATCATGACGCTGATCTCTGGTCGCAGAATAAAGTCGATGAAGCGTTCGGCGGCATCGCGGTTAGCCGCACCGCGTGGGATCGCCAGGCAATCGACATAGCGGTGCGCACCTGCGGCGGGAATCACGAACTGAAAATCCGACGACGCAGCGAGCAGCGTCGCGGCATCACCGCTCCAAGTCAAGGCAATGTCGGCCTCTCCCTTTAGCATCAGGCGAGCGGCCGTGTCGGAGTCAAAGACGGCCACCTGTGGCATCCACCGGCGCCAAACCTGGCCGACGTCCCGCAACGTCTCTTCATCCGCTTGGTTGACGGGAAGCCCCCGGTGCAGCTGGGCCCAAGCGAGCCACTCACGCGGGTCGTTCAAGGCGACGATTCGCCCACGGTACTTGCCGGAGAAGACGTCCTCATAAGTGGCCACCGTCCCGCTGACTCGGTTTGTATTGATCACGATTCCTACCGTGCCGACAAGCCAGGGCACGGTGTACTGGTCGGTCGGGTCGTGCGGAAGCCCGCGAAAACGCTCGTCAAGGTTTTTCAAATTGGCGATACGACTCCGCCGCAACTTCTCCAATGCCCCGCGCTTAATCAATCTTTCGGCGGCGTAGTCGCTGGGCTGAATTAGGTCGTAGCGTCGGTCGACCAAGCGGTGCAGCAGCAACTGTTCGTTTGTGGCGTAAAACTCCTTGATCACCTCAATGCCCGTCTCCTTAGTAAACGCTTCGGTCACGTCATCGGGTAGGTAGCCACGCCAACAAAAGATTGTCAAGGTTGGGGCGGAAGCGTGGTCGCCGGAGACGCCTTCCGCCGACCCGGACCCCAACAGTACCCGGACCACCAGGGCGCCGGTAAGTACCACGGTCGCGACGGACCGGCGAGCGCGAAGGGAGGCGAGGCGGGACATCAGGAACAGGCCCATTTCGAAAATCGTGGGAAATCGGTTGCCCAGCAGAAGGGCTTGCGCAGCACAGGGGACGGAACTGGGGCTTCAATGTCCGGCAATTGTCTCGGCACGCTCGTCGAGCCGGAGAAACCGTTGACGGGTTTGGGTAGGCGATTCGCCAAACGCCGAGGCGTAGTCTATCGAGAACTGGCCTTCGTGGACGAATCCCAGTTCTCGGGCGACTCGTTGGACGCAGCGTTGGTCTCGCTGCTTGATAATGATGCGTTGGGCCGCCCCGAGCCGAAACTTTTTGACGTAGGCGTGAGGAGATAATCCGAGCAGCTCGCCGAAGGCGTAAAACAAGGTCCGTCGGCTTGCACCGGTGGCCTCACAAAGGTCCAAAATGGACGGAGGATATTGGGGGTGCGCGTGGATCAGGTCCAGTGCTTCCCAGACGATCCGTCGACGCTTCTGGTGCGACAACATTTTTCCCGCTGGCGTTTCGCCGTCGAACACGGCGTCCAAGATGCTTTCCGTCAGCAAAACCGCCGCGTGCGAGTCGTCGAGCCAGGGAAGTTGCCCGCCGAGGATTTGAGAAATTGTGCTGCGAAGACGCTTGAGTTTGCTCGCTTGCGGAACCAAATTCCGCCAACTGAGGAAATCGTCCACCCGCTCCTCGGAGACAAACTCGGCTGCCGCTACTTTTCTGAAGAGCTGGAGCGGAATCGAGACCGCCGCCTGCCGATGGCCGGCGGCGAACTGCTGAAACACTTCACCTCGTGGTTCCAAAAACAGCAGTTGATCGGGCTTCAGCTCTTTCCCGCGATAACGCGAGGCCGCACAGTCGCGGGTGATGGGCGAAATCGTGACGTAGTCCTCGGACCGTGCCCCGCTCGCCACGAGCTCGACATTGGTACGGCATTCGTAAACCGCGCAACCACCGACGGAAGCGTGGCAGAAATCGAGGCGTAAAGGCCCGGCGCCGGACTGCACCAGCTCGACCTGCCAGAGGGAGGACAGACGCTCCGAGGCAGCTTCAATATCCCAAAATCGCTTGAAGCTTTGATGATGCTTCATGGCCGCTCGATGTTCGCCGGAGGAGTTCGTTCGCCGGAGGCGTTAAGGATCGTTCGGCAGAGGAGTGCCGTGTTAGCCCGATGCCTTCACTATTCGCTGCACGACAACCTACCCCCCCCACAAAGGCTAATCCTGCGTGAGGCTCACTGCAAGCCAGAATACCGGCTTGGCTCCCGCCCTGCGGAAGCCCGTCGCGGATCAGGGGCGCGACGACTTCGCTCGATTCCGCCGAGGTCGCCACTACACCGCCTGCGAATGGCGGGGGCGTCCTCCACTTGGTTCGCAAACGGCCCAGGACCCAGGCGGCGAGCTTGCACGATCTCGACTGTTTCGGCCGAGGGCTGCGGCTAGACCCGGGTTGAAGCTGCAACCCTGCCCTCCTCGGCTATGTCAGAAAACCGAGAAACGGGTTGCGTAGCGAGTCCGCGGTGTTCCTTCTGCTCCGCCGCCCGGCGGATCGCGGGGAAGACGGAGAAGATGAGGGGCGGTTTTCTGACAGCGCCTCATTTCCGGTTGCCTGACACGGTCGCACGCCAGCTTTTCCTGATACTCCTTCGGGTGCTTTGATGCAAAAAGTCAAACCATTACTGATCACGTTGCTTTCCTTCCTGCCGGCAGTCGCCTGGGCTCAAAGCGAAGCGGTTGAATCGCAACCACCGGTCTCCGGCCCCGGCATTGAGATGCAGAGCGGGCAAGCCCTCTACCAACTCCCCCGCGACCATGCCTGGCACGGCGGCAAGTTCTATCAGAAGAATGATTATAACGAGTGGCACTATATCACCGTTCTCGGCCGTGACCTCGACACCGGTGAGCGGATTTCGGTGTTCTGGGTGCCCCTGGCCCAAGGCTGGCAGGCATCCGAGGCCCGGCCGCTGAACAACGCGCTGTTCGCCTTCCACAACCTCGACACCGGCGAATTCCATACCTCGCTGCTCTACATCGAGGGGCCGCTGAAAACCGAAGGGTCCGCGCCGGACGCGGAGGACTTCCACTTCCGCTACGAAATCGACGACGGCAAGAACGCCTTCACGACCGCCTACACCCATGCCGACGAGACATGGAAGTTTTCGGGCTACAGCACTAAGGAGAACGAGTGGAACGAACCGTTCCGCCTATCGATGACGTCGAAGGCCCAGGCGCCCGGCTACGTGCCGATGGCCTACTGGGGGCTGAAAAGCATCGGCTTCGACCCGCAACAGCGCCAGAATCCCGAGACGATGTATGGGCTGACCATCTATTACACGGCCCCCGACATGGCCACGACAGGCGAGCTCGAAGTGGCGGGCCGCACGGTCCGCTTCGAGGGCACCGGCTGGTTCGAGCACCAGTGGGGCAACTTCCGCAACACGT
>CAYNVI010000153.1:0-9687 GCA_964400585.1 uncultured Pirellulaceae bacterium
TCCAAGACTCAAAGCAAGATTGAAACGCCGTCGGGCTTAAGACAGCGAGAAGACGCCCGATCGTATCGTGAGAAGGAATGCCATTTGGTAGTTTCAATCGTTCGCTGAGCGCCTGATCATCCTCGAAATCAAGCGTTGGCGCAAGTCGACCCAGTCCCTGCATTTTGCCTAAAGTGCGCGTTGGCCGTGGCGAAATGCCGCAATCATTTTCCCGGTGCAAGTCGTTCGAGAACATGGATCTGCAAACACACGCGGTCGATACCGGCAGCGGCGTCGATGTTTATGTGCTCTGGAAGGGTAAGCCGCTCGCCGATGCAGAGGTCCGTCTCTTCTGCGCGGAGGGTCACGAAGAAGGCAACGCCGAAACGGACGCTTCGGGAAAGGTCTCCTTCAGTGACGAACAAGTCGAAGAAGGAACGAACGCCATTCTGGTCGGACACACGATCACGGACGAAACCGGAAAAGTCGGGAGCCAGGAATACAAGTCCGCCATGCATTACCTGACGGCAACCTTCGTGGATCCGGAAGGCAAATAGTCGACCCGCTGCGGCCACTCAAAGGGTGTCAGCGACTCGGCGAGGCCGCTTCCGCGGGCGCGGTGCCGACATCGACCCGCGTCTGCAAAATCGTCCCTTGAAACGGGGCGGGCGATTCGTAGTCTCCCGCGGCCGATAAGGCATCCAAGCCCACCGACAGCGGGTCTTTGGGTTGCACCGGCAGCAGGCCCGGAGACGGTTGTTCTAGAGGCGGTTGCTGATCCACCTGCAGGCTCATCGTCGCGGGCCCCAACGTTGCCCGCAGCCGCAACCGGCCCGTGACGGGACGGTCCTCGATCAAACGGGTCACCTCACCGCGGATCCGGACGTCGAAGGCTGGCTTGCCGTCGATGAAATGGAGCGCGTAGCCGTGTTCGATTCCTCCCTGCGCCAAAACCACGCCGCGCGGTTCACTAGCCTGCACCTCCGCGACGATCTCGATCGTCTTGCCGGCGACGCGCGGGTGGGTGGCGGCCTCTTTGCCGCGTTGGCCGTTGCGGGGGACCGCTTCCGGATAGCTCGCCAACGTCGCTTTCAGCTTCGCCAGCACCGCAGGCCGCGATGCGGCGAGATTCTGCGTTTCGTGAGGATCTTCCTGGTAGTCGTACAGCTCATACTCGGCGGTCTCTTCCTCCGCTCCCGGCGACTTCCACTGGACCATCCGGTAACGCGCCGTGCGGATCGCGCACCCCAGCGTCCGTTTCGGATAGGCATGAAAGGCATGATCGCGAACCCGCTGAGCCGGGTCGCGAAGCACCGGCACCAGGCTGACTCCATCGATCGCCTGCGGACCGCCGGGCGCCGGCAACCCGGCCAACTCCGCAAGGGTGGGGTACAGGTCAACGCTTTCGGCCAACTGCCCCGTGGAAGAGCCGGCGACGGTCACTCCCGGGGCGGTGATCAGGATCGGGATCCGGTTGGCCTGTTCATAGTTCGTATGCTTCGTCCACATCCCCAGGTCACCCAGATGGAAGCCATGATCGCCCCACAGCACGACGATTGTGCTCTCGTCCAGTTCCAGCCGATCGAGCGCATCGATCACCTTGCCGATCTGCGCATCGACAAAACTGGTGCTGGCGTAGTACCCATGGATCAGTTGCTGTTTCAGCGGGTCATCGATGTCCCCATCCTGCGGAACCGGCCGGTAGGCGGTGATCTCCCCGCCACGTTTCAAGGCGACCGAGGGAGCGTCGACGGGGAAGGCTTCGTAGACCGGCATCGGCAAATCCGCGGGATCGTAGAGATCCCAGTACTTCTGCGGGGCCGCAAAAGGAAGGTGCGGACGGACGAAGCCGGCGGCGATGAAAAAGGGCGCTCCCGAGCTTTCCCGGCGTTGCTTGGCTGCCCTTAACCGCTCGATCGTTTCGGCGGCCACACGCCCGTCGGAGTAGTCGACATCGGCGGCGACGGGAGATTCAAACGCCGCCCCTCGCGGCAACGAACGGATCGCTCCCAGCCTCTGATTCGTGAAGAGGGCTTCTTCCCGCGTCAGTTGCCCCCCGGAGGTGCTCGCCGGATCGAGGTATTCGATCACTTTGTCTTTGAAGTGGGGGACCGAAAAGGATTCGGGATCCCCATGATTTCCATGCCCGATATGAAAGACCTTCCCCAGCGATTCGGTCCGATAGCCGTGCTGGGCAAAGTGCTGCGGCAAGGTCACGGCATCGGGCACGATCTGCCGCAACTGGCTGCCCAGCCCATACAGGCCGGTCGAGGTCGAATGCGATCCGAGCATCAGGGAAAATCGCGACGGAGCACAAACCGCCTGGTTGCAGTAGGCGGACTCGAACCGGATCCCGCGTGCGGCCAAGCGATCGATGTTGGGCGTCTTGGCCACCGGATCGCCATAGCACCCGAGCGCTGGCTTGAGGTCATCGACCAGGATCAGCAGGACATTGGGGCGGTCGGCGGCTTGCACCGAGGAAGCGCCCAGCCCGCCAAGGGCGAAAGCGAGCAAGGCGGGCAGGAAGGGGAACAGCTTCATAGGGGTCTTCCGTTTTCCATGGAAACGAACTAACGCCCGCGGCAACGATTCGCAAACAGGGATCAAGCGGCGGGCCCCGCCGCTGCACCATCACGGCAGCGGCGCGGCAGTCTACCATTGGTCCGGCTGAATCGGCAGTGATCCAACTGCAGGGTCCCCGGAACACGACCGCGGATCCATCAGATCGGACGTCTGCTTTCTATGATATTTTGTCAGCCGCGCCAGGAACGTGAAAAGGTTCGCCCCCGCACCAGGTTCCACCACCTGCTGGTCGACGACACCGTGGGGGGGATCGCAATCGCGGGAGGTGGGCTGTGATATATTCAGGGATTCGGCTGGACGGACAGCGCTACTTTTGAGCAGCCGGACGGCGCTGTCGAGGGAGCGTCTCCGAGTCGGCTTGGGAGACACGTCCCCGTTTCCTTCCCTGCACCGAGGTGGCCCCGATGCGAGGCTTATCGACCCTTTCCCTTCTCCTGGCCGTTGGTTGCCTCGCGCTTCTGACAACGGCCAAAGCGTCCGCCCAACCAGCGACCGCGGACGCGGTCCGTAAGACGGTAGCCCACAGCCTCCCCTACCTGGAGCAAGCCGGACAGGAATGGATCGACGAGAAGGATTGCGTCTCCTGCCATCGCATCAGTTTCATGACGTGGGGTTTCCGTGAAGCAGCCCGACAGGGATTGGAGGTCGACCAGGAAAAGCTGAAAGCTTGGCTTGACTGGTCGCTCGCCAAGTCACTGGCGCCGAGCGACGATGGCGAAAAGCTGGCGGGGGAAAACAACACCGACGGCGTCACCCAACTGCTTCTCGGTCACGCCCCGCCCGGCCCCGCCTCCTTGCCCGCGGAGACCGCCACGCAACTGATCGGTATCGTGCTGAAAACCCAACAAGACGACGGATCATGGAAACCGGCCGGACAGCTGCCGTTCCAGAAACGCCCCGGGGAAGAGACGCGGCAGGTCAGCACGATGTGGAATCTGCTCGCCTTGCGCAGCGGCGGGAACCCCGCGGCGGTTTCCGCCGACCAGCTTTCCGCCGCCGAAGGTCGTGCGATCGATTGGCTGGCCGAGCCGCCGCTAGGCCAAAGCACCGAATGGTATGCCGTGCGGTTGCTGTTCGCCGTCCAGCAAGACGACGCCAGCGCGACGGAAGCGGCGATCGATCAGCTGCGTACCCGGCAGCATGAAGATGGCGGATGGGGCTGGCTGACCGACGATGCCAGCGATGCGTTGGGGACCGGCCAAGCCCTCTACGCGCTCGCCCAGGCTGGCGTCCCGGCCACCGATCCGATGATCGCGGACGCTCGGCAATTCCTGATCTCAACACAGGCGGGGTCTGGCTCCTGGCCGGTCCGGGGGACCAAAGCGAAAAAGCAGGCCAGCGTCCAAGAAACCTCGACCTACTGGGGGACGGCTTGGGCCGCGATTGGCCTGCTAGCCACGCTGCCGGAACCGGCCGCCTCTCCCTGACCGGGCCCTTGCCCCATCGCTCCCACCGACGGTGACCTTCATGATGCGTTTCGCTTCGTTGCTGGCGAAGTCGCTTGAAGTAGTGGGTTCTCTTCGGTTCGCAAGGCGATCCGCTGATCGAAGCGGAACGGCCGGCCATCGCATCGCTGCTGCGCGACGCCGGATACCACACCGGCATGGTGGGAAAGTGGCATCTCGGGATCCGCTATCGCCGCGCCGACAGGAATCCGGCCGCCGGCTGGCACGATGCCGACCTGACGCAGCCGCTGCATACCAGCCCGCTCGACCATGGTTTTGATTTTGCCCGTTACACCTCGCGCTCGCACGGTACCTCGGGGCCTCACATGGGAACCGCTAGGGGCAGAAAAAAAACAAATCGAATCCGTCGCTCGGTGCTCCGTGGCTCTGCGAGATTCCTCCGCCCAGCAACTCGCCTCAGGCGAGGATCTCTTGGACGACGCGGCCATAGACATCGGTCAAGCGGAAATCGCGTCCGGCGTGTCGATAGGTCAGCCGCCGATGATCGAGGCCGAGCAGGTGGAGGATCGTCGCGTGCAGGTCGTGAACGTGCATTTTATCGACCGCTGCCTTGAACCCGAAATCGTCGGTCTCGCCATAGCTGATCCCGCCGCGAACGCCGCCCCCGGCCATCCACATCGTAAAGCCATGATGGTTATGGTCCCGCCCCGTCCCATTTTCCGACGTGGGGGTCCGACCAAATTCGCCGCCCCAGACGACAAGCGTGTCTTCCAATAAGCCACGTTGCTTCAGGTCTTCCAGCAAGGCCGCGATCGGCTGGTCGATATTGCGGCTCAGCGTGCGGACTTTGTCATCGTGACCGGAGTGCGTATCCCAGGGTTGACCGTTGCCGTAATAAACTTGAACAAAGCGGACGCCTCTTTCGACCATCCGCCGTGCCAGCAGGCAGCCGTTGGCGAAGTGACCCGAGCCATACGCCGCTCGGGTTGTCTTGGTCTCCCGAGCGAGATCGAATGCTTCACTCGCCTGAAATTGCATGCGGAAAGCCGTCTCCATCGACGCCATTCGTGCGTCGAGCTCCGCAGCGGCTGGGTGCCGCAGCCGGTGTTCCGCATTGATCTGCTGCAGCAGATCAAGCTGCCGCCGCTGGGCGGCCTGGTCCCATTCGACGTTGCGTAAATTCGGAACCATCTTGCTCGGCTCAACCTTGGAATGATTGATGTAGGTCCCTTGGTATGCCGAGGGAAGAAATGCGCTGTTCCAGAGGATCGAAAAACGGACCGGACGTCCGGGGCAGAGGACCAGGTAACCCGGTAAGTTTTGGTTCTCCGTGCCCAAGCCATACAAGAACCAGGCGCCCATGCTGGGCCGCGTCGGCAGGATCGTCCCGTTGTTCATCTGCAACAGGGCAGGGCCGTGGTTAGGATTGTCCGCATGCATCGAACGAAGCACGCAGATATCGTCGACATGACGGCTCAACTGCGGCAACAGTTCACTGACAGGCAGACCACTCTCGCCATGGCGTTGAAAGCGGAACGGCGACGGCAGCAAGCCTCCGGTCGGACGTTCGGTCAGCAGGTCGGCTCCGGCAGGCTTTTCGCCTGCGTACTTTTCCAGCAGCGGTTTGGGATCAAAGAAATCCCCCTGAAACGGCCCCCCATTCATGAACAGATGAATGACGCGCTTCGCGCGGGGTGGAAAATGCGGAGCATGCGACGCCGCGTCTCCCCCAGACGCAGCGGTGGCGGCGGGCCCGCGGAAGGCAGCCGTCCCCAGCAGGCCGAGTCCTCCACCGAATTGATGCAGCAACTGTCGTCGGTCGCAGGCAGCACGATTCATCATCACGGCGCTCATTAATCCACAAACAGGAACTCGTTAGAAATCAACAGCATCTGCGCGTACTGTCGCCATCCCGCATCACGGTCCATCATCCGCTGATCCGCCAGGAACGCTTCCCCCCAGGATTGCTCGCGAGGTTGCGGGGAGCGCTGGAAAAGCAACTGATAGGCCCGTTCGATCCGGGCCGCATCATCTTGACCACATTCCCGCTCGAGACGCCGGACCAAGGCGTTGGCCTGCTCGGCGACGAGCGGCCCGTTGAGCGCAAAGAGCCCCTGCAGCGCCGTGATCGTCTGCGAGCGTTGGGGGCTGTGGGCCGTCGGATCGGGAAAATCGTGAATCTGCAACGTGGTCGACATCTCACGACGGTGCACCGTCGCGTACACGGTTCGACGATGGTTTTGCGGGTCCTCCAGCGGCAACGACGCGCCACCGAGGGTCCGGTCGAGGCCTCCCGTGGCGACCAGCATCGCATCCCGCCAGCTTTCGAAGGGCAAACGCCGCAGTTCCCCTCGCGCATACCAGCGATTCTCTGGATCACGTTCCGCCTGGCTCGGGTCATTCAGACACGCCTGCCGCCAGGTCGCTGATAAGACAATCTCCCGATGCAACTCCTTGATCGACCACTCTTCCGCAATCACTCGGGCGGCGAGGTCATCGAGGAGCGCCGGGTGCGTCGGTCGGCTTCCCTGTTGTCCGAAGTTACTGGGGGTCGCCACCAGCCCGCGGCCAAAGTGCTCCAGCCAAACACGATTGACCAGGACCCGGGCGGCCAGGCCGCGTGCGTCCCGCGTGATCGCGTGGGCCAGTTCCAGACGGCCGCTCCCCTGCTGAAAGGACTGAGGCGTTTCACTCAACACCCGCAGGAACCCGCGGGGAACGACTTCGGCGGGGCGATTGGGATTGCCGCGGATGAAAACCGGCAGATCACGCGGTTCGGCGCGATGCTCCAACCGTGTCCCTTGTTCCGGGCGCTCGCCGGCGCGTACGACATGCACCGCTTCGTCGACCACCGCGCTGGCCATCGCCACGTCGTAGTGGGGCACCGACGATTGGATCGCTTCGATCTCCGCTGCCAAACGCGCCTGCGTCGCCTCGGGATCGTCTCCGGATTCGTCCGCTTGTTCGGTCGGTTTCGCGCTCTGCAGCTTTTCGAGCTTCGCTTGCAGAGCAGCGACCTTGTCCCGCGCCGCCTGCACCGCCGCAAAGTCCGATTCCGGGATCAACGGGCGCTCTTTCAGTCGGCAACTGGCAAAAACGCCAGCCAGGGCATAGTAGTCCTCGGTACTGATCGGATCGAACTTGTGATCATGACAGCGGGCACAGGCCACCGTCAGACCGAGAAAGGTCCGGGAAACCGCATCGACGCGCTCTTCCCACTCATCCGCAACGATGACCTTGATGATCTCACAGGGCAGCTTCAGTTCTTTCCAATAGCTGGGGCTGAGCCCTAGGAAACCGAGTGCCGGCAGATCGGCGGGTCCCGTCTGTGCCATCATGTCGGTGGCCAACTGACGCTGGACAAAATCGTCGTAGGGCATGTCCCGATTGAAGGCTTCGACGACCCAGTCGCGGTAGAGGTGCGGCTTGCCATTCTCATACAACCAGGAAGCGGTTCGGTCGGTATAGCGTGCCAGGTCGAGCCACATCCGCCCCCACTTTTCGCCGTAATGCGGGGAATGCAGCAACCGATCGACCAGCTTCTCATAGGCGCGCGGATCGTCATTCTCGACGAACGTTCGCACCTCTTCAGGCGTCGGCGGCAGCCCGATCAAATCGAAGCTCAAGCGACGAATCAAGGTCGCACGATCGGCTTCCGGCGCCGGCTGCAACCGTTGCTGCTCCAGCGCCGCCAGGATGAACCAATCGAGTCGTCGTCGCGGCCATCCGGCACGTTCCACTTGGGGCAGCGACCGCCGCTGAACCGGCTGGAACGACCAGAACTGCCGGCCGGCCTCGAAATCGATCCCAGCCGCCGCCCGAGGCGACGGATCGGAGGAAGGGGGAAAGGGGGCACCTCGTGCGACCCAGTTGGTCAATTCGGCGATCACCGGGGCGGGCAGTTTCCCAGCGGGCGGCATCTGGATCTCACCGCCGTAGGTCACCGTTTCGATCAGCAGGCTGCTGGCGGGGTCTCCCGGCACCACGACCGGCCCGCTGTCTCCTCCGGCGGCCAGCGCCACGGGGGAATCGAGCCGCAGGCCGCCGTGGATCGTCTCGGCATCCTCCGCATGACAACCGTAGCAGTGCTCGCTCAACAGCGGACGAATCTTGCGTTCGAAATACTCGATTCCAGCCGCGGAAGGTGGAGCCCCATCGACCGGCGGCAAGCCGGCGAAGCCAAGAAGCGTCGCCCCGATCAAGCCACCCCACCGGACAACCCGGCACGCGACGGCGTTCCCAAATAAGTGCAAGCGTTTCAACGGTCACTCCTCGCGGCGGCGCCCGAAAATTGTAAAAGCGACTGCCCCTCGGCCGGCATCTTCGCCAACGCACCGGACAACTTTTCCCACGCCTCGTTCTTCGTCTGCAACGGGTGAGCTTCCTGCGGATCGTTGACGACATCATAAAAACGTCCATCGCCGTACAACTTCCACCGCTGATCCCGCGCGAAACGCTGCGGCTGAGTCCTTTCGGGGCGAGGATTGTAGTAGCAATAGATCCAAGGCTTCGGCTCGCGCGCTTCGCCGCCCAACAGGGGCGCAAAGCTGACCCCGTCGAGCCCCTCCGGAATCGCGGCACCGGCCAACTCTTGGAAGGTCGGCACGAAATCAGCGAAATCGATCAGGTCTTGGCGGACTTCGCCGGCCGGAACCGTGCCCGGTTGGTAGGCCACCAAGGGCACGCGGGTTCCCGCATCGGTCATCGTGCCTTTGCCGCCGCGGATCACGCGATCGCCCAACTGCGACGTGATCTTGGGGTGCGTGCCGTTGTCCCCCGTAAACAAAATCAGCGTCTCTTCGGCGATCCCCAGCGCTTCGGTCTCCGCGACAATCCGGCCCACCAACTGGTCGGTGTACTCGACCATGTCTTCAAAATTCGGCTGGTTCCCGCGTTGCGATCGGGAAGCACTGGCGGGCGTCGGCACAAAGGGACTGTGCACTAGGATCATCGGATAGTACGCGAAGAACGGTTGCCCCTGATGGGTGCGAATGAACTGCAGCAAATGATCGGTCACGATGTCGGGCCCGTAATCGTCCGGCGAAAACTGTCGGTTCTCGCCATCGATCCAAAGCAACGGATTCCAGTAGCGATCGCCCAGCCGATCGACCTGCCAAAGGCAACTCCGCTCGAACCCCATCTCGCCCGGCCAACTCCCTTGGCCTCGAAACCGTCGGTCGTAGTGCTCGGCCCCCAGCAACTGCCACTTGCCTCCGACAAAGGTCCGGTAGCCGGCCCGTTGCAGCAGCTGGCCGCAGGTCGGCTGGTCCGCATTCAAGATCGAAAAGGCCGCGTAGTTCCGCACATTCGACAGCCCCGTCATCAGTTTGACCCGGCTGGGCGTGCAGAGGGGTTGCGAGTAGCAATGCTCGAAACGCATCCCGCGGGCCGCCAGCCGATCGATATTCGGCGTTTGATATTGCCGGCTGCCGTAGCAGCCAAAGCATTCGTAGCCGACATCGTCCGCCATGATCAGGATGATGTTCGGTTTCGCCTCAGCAGCGGCTGCGACGGCGGGCAAGCAGCCCAGCAGGGCCAGCCAAGCGAGCAGGGCGATCCCGCCCGCGGGACCTGGACGGACACGACCTCGACAAACACGTGGCGGGATCGCAACCAGACGGCGGGTCAGCAGCATCGCGTCTCCTCCAACGAGATCGTTTTCCAGGCCGCTCGGTGCCGGGCCGCTCGGTGCCGGGCCGCTCGGTGCCGGGCCGCTCGG
>CAYNVI010000154.1:0-9498 GCA_964400585.1 uncultured Pirellulaceae bacterium
CCCCGCTTTCGCAGACAAACAAACGCCCGCGATCGTCAAAGCAGGCCATCGTGGGGTGCTGTACCAGCGGAGGCCCGGCGACCAATTCGGCCGCGAAGCCGTCGGGAACTTGCAGGGCAGCCGCCGCGAAACTCTCGGGAAGCGGGGGGGGCGGTGTCGACGCCCGCTGCGCCGTTTCTTCATCGATGCCGACGAACATCTTGGTTTGCGATCCTCCGCCATTCCAGAGGTCATACCGTGGCTCTGCGTACCGTTGGTAAAAACCTTCCAGCCGACGCTGCAACTCCGCCCGCCTCTCGGCGTGCTCGGAAGCTTCGACCAGGTTGGTGAATTCTTCCGGATCGGCTCGCAGATCGTACAACTCGTGCGGCCCGTCGGGGTGCCGGTGGATGTACTTCCAGCGTTTGGTCCGGATGCAGCGCAAGCCTTCGAATTCATAGAAGACCGCGTCCGCGCCGTCTTCTTCCCGCGGCCGCGAGAGCTCTGCTTGCTGCGCGAGCCCCGGTGCTGCTTGCTCTGCTGGCTGATGTCGCAGCAACGGGCTGAAATCCTTGCCGGGCAGCGGCGGTTCGCCGGAGCGTTCCGCCGTCAGCCCCAAGTGCCCGAGCACACTCGGCAGGAAGTCGTAATTGGTTACCAGTTGATCGGCGACCTTTCCCGGAGCGATCCGTGTCGGTTGACGCCAGATCATCGGGATTTGCATCATCCGGTCACGGGCCGTCACCGGACGCGTGTGATCGCCCATTCCGAAGAAACCCCCATGGCCCCCTTCCCAGCCCTGATCGGCCACGAAAATCACCAGCGTGTCGTCGGCGATCCCCTG
Source organism: uncultured Pirellulaceae bacterium (assembly GCA_964400585.1). Taxonomy (GTDB): domain Bacteria; phylum Planctomycetota; class Planctomycetia; order Pirellulales; family Pirellulaceae; genus CAYNVI01. The sequence continues at coordinate 824 of CAYNVI010000154.1, forward strand.
ATCCCGCAAGCTCTCCATCACCCGGCCGACGCCGTCATCGATGCCGCTGATTTCGGTGGCGACGCGGCGGATCGAAGTCGGGTTACTGGCATAGTCGCGATTGCTGTACTGCCAGGGATGGGAGGGTTCCCGCGGGAACGAGGGAAGTTCCTGCTGAGCGTAATCGGCGGCATGACGATTCTGTCCCTGACGGAGCAGCAACCGGCTGAGCGCATAGGGGCCGTTGTACGAGAGGAATAAGAAGAAAGGACGATCCTCCCCGCTTTGTCGATCGATGAAGTCCACCGCCTGATCCGTCCAGAAATCGGTTAAGTACTGCGGTTCAGTGCGAATCGCTCCGGCTTCGATCACACGAGCGTTGTAAAAGGTACTGGTCCCCCCGTGGGGCATCGTGATCCAATGAGCGTCAAAGCTTTCCTGGGGATGCAGGTTGTCGCCCAGGTGCCACTTCCCGACCAACCCGCAGGCGTAACCTTCCCGTTGCAGGATTTCGGGCAGTGAGGTGAACTCCGCCAAGGTGTTGCGGGCTCCTGGCCCCACCTGGAGTCGCCCCCCCGTCAGGAAGCAATGGACGCCATGCTGCGACGGCAGCAGGCCCGTCAAAAATGTCGCCCGGGTCGGTGAACAGACAGGATTCGACGAAAAGGCGTGGCTGAACCGCGTCCCCTCTTGCGCCAGTCGATCGAGATGCGGCGTGCGGATATCGCGATTGCCATAACACCCCAGGGTCCACGCCCCATGGTTGTCGGTCATGATCAACACGACGTTGGGCGGCGGCGCGTCGGCGGCGACGAGGGCCGAGGAACCGAGGAGCCTCGCCAGCACGAACAGCGCAAAGGCCCCGACCAGCAGCCACCGACCAGACGGGGTCGCCAGCCGCCGAGCGCGGTCAGCATCGCGGCGAGGAAGGACAAAGCGTGGGCACATCGCCCGCGCGCGAGCGGCGACGGAGGACGAGTAAATCATCGGATGCTGCATACAGGGAGGGCAGGATGGCGGAGGGAGCTCGTCGCCACCGCCCCGCGGCCGAGCCCCGACTGTTCCGGAAAGGGCTTTAGTCTAGCAAAACCGCGGCATGCCGATGCAGAACCGCGTCGCGGCACCGCCTCCCCTTCCTAGCCGCCGCTGATTCCCAGCCTGCAAACGTTCGCAGGCCTCCCACGTTCCCAGCGTGCGAAGCGTTCCAATCGCGCCAGCCGCACCCTTTTCGCTAATGCTCAATCTTCCCGCCTCCCGCGACGATTCCCTGAGGTGACGACGCCCCCGATCCTTTTGTCTCTGGCGAGGCCCCCGCATCATGACCGTCAATGCCGTCCATTGGTACGAAGGGATGTTTCTCCGGCCCCAGCATTTCCAGATTGCCCAACGCAACCTGCAGGCTGAAATTCGCGAAAACATCCACTGGGATCGGCACCACAGCTGGGGGCTCCGCCGGTTTCGCCTCGACGAACAGGCGCTCGCCAACCATCGGATCGTGATCTCCGAACTGGCGGCCCGCATGCGTGACGGGACATTGATCTCCTTCGCCCATGCCGGGCAGTTGCCGGAAATCGACCTGCGGCAGGCGATGGCGGGCGTTTCGACCCTCATGCTGTTCGCGGCCATCCCCAAACTGGAGGCGAACCGGGGGGCTCCGGACGCCGGCCGCTACCAGATCGAAACGCTGGACCTGGAGGACGAAAACACGGGGCAGAACCCCCGTCCGGTCCAGGTTCGCCGGCTGAAGGTCCGTCTCCTGACCGATCAACAAGACCACGCCGGTTACGCGGTCTTGCCCCTGATCCGGCTCCGCCGAGGAGACCACGCCGAGGGTTCGCCCGAGCTCGACCGCACCTACATCCCGCCGCTGCTTACGTGCGACGCCTGGACCACGTTGGAACAGGAGATCATCCGTCCGGTCTTCGATCGGATCGGTAAAAAACTGGAACTGGTCTCCAACCAGGTGGTCTCCCGGGGCATCACCTTCGATTCGAGCACGCAAGGCGACCGCGTGCTGCTCGAACAAATGCGGGTGATGAATGAAACCTATGCGGAACTCAGCGTGCAGGCATTCACCCCCGGGATGTCGCCGCTCGATCTGTTTCGCCAGTTGCTGCAGTTTGTCGGGCGGATGGCGGTCTTCGCGCCGCAACGTCGCGTCCCCGATCTGCCGGCCTACGATCACGACAACCTGGGCGACTGCTTCTGGAAAGCCCGCCGGCTGGTCGACGCCGTGCTCGATGCGGTGATCGAGCCCGAGTACAGCGAGCGGGCGTTCGTCGGTGCCGGCCAACGCGTCCAAGTCGCCTTGGAGCCCGCCTGGCTGGAAGCGGGGCAGCGGCTGTTCGTCGCTGTCAGTTCGTCGCTGCCGACCGAGCAGACACGGCTGCTGGTCGAACGACGGCTGGACATGAAAATCGGGGCCGGCAGCGCCGTCGACGAACTGTATCGGCTGGGACGGGCCGGTCTCCGCTTCGACTATCGCAACGAACCTCCTCGCTGCTTACCGATGCGTCCCGGACGGGTCTTCTTTGATGTCGACCCCCAGGCGGCTGAAGACCAGTGGGATGAAGTGCGCCGCGGTCTTTCGCTGGCGATCCGGTTCAATGAAAACTTGATCGCGGGCGATGTGCAGGGGCAACGGGCGATCGACGTAACCATCGATGGCCGGCCCACGTCGCTCGAATTCGTCCTCTATGTGGTCCCCCCCACCGCCATCTGACCGGCTCGTTCGCCACCGCCAGCTCGCTGCTCCACGGAGGACGCGTTACGGCGTCGGTGCGGGTCTCTCGGACGCCGCGCGGAACACGTCCAGCAACGTCCGAGGCTTCGCTGCCGCCGGCGACGCGATCTCCTTCATCGGCGGCGCTGCCCGCGGAAGCGGCAGCGGGTCTGCCAAGCCGCCCGCCGGCGACTCGTTCAGCGACAAGCGTTCCAGCATTTTTCCACCCAGCATTTTTCTGCCCAGTGCCGACCCATCCAGCGTCTCTCCGCCCAGTGCCTCTCCGCCGAGTTGCAGGGAGCGGGTGATCGGCAGCTCGAGCGATCCCGCAGCGCGACGCCTCGCTTGCCCTGCCGGAAATTCTGCCGAAGCGGGAGCGACCATGCCTGGAGAAGGAGCTTGCGGGGGATACTCGGGGCGTTCCTCGGGAGCCGGTAAGACGGAAGGTTGGCAGCTTTGGCAATGGTTGCTGGCGAGGCTTGCTTGCCAGCGGACCCGCGGCGACAGTTCCGCCGGATTGCCGTCGGAAGCCTTGCCCTCGAAACAAATCTCCAGCGCTTTCCGTAAGCCGGGACTGCAGATTGGCAGGTGGGCAATCGTCTCGGCCGCCTGCAAGCGGACGCACTCTGTGGGATCGGTTCGCAAGGCTGCGATCAAGGCCGCCTCCGCTTCAGGATGGTAGCGGACGTCGACACCGGCCAGGCTCTGAATCGCGGCTTGCCGCGCCGGGGCCTCCAGTTTGGCCGCCTTCACCTGAGCGGCGGTCCCCTGCGGGCCGGGGTGGCCTTGCTGATCGGGATGCGGTTTCTTGTCGGCGGGGACCAATCCGCCGGTCACGGCACTCAACGGTTTCCGCAGATTGGCCAACAGGTGACCCAGCGGCGAACTCCGCCACCGCGCACACAACCCTCGCTTAGCTGCCGCCATCGTCTGCAGCAGCGAGGGGGCGGCGGCCGACGGCGCGGCCGGGTTCGGCAACCGCCCCGCCGCTGCAGCCGCATCCGCGGTCGGCAGTGGCAGCGGCGCGGGGTTCCCCGCAGGCGGGCTCAGCGTCTCTTCCGCAGCCAAAGCGGGTGCGATCACCGACAGCGTCAGCAGCAAGAGCAATCGCGCAGGCAACCCGGTCGCCCGGTCCGCGGTGGCTAGCAATCTCGGCATCCATCGATCTCCCGTCTCGGCAGCAAAGCATCCAAATCGCGTGTCCTCTTTGCCAACGTGGTGATACGAGGCAGCTCACGGTCGGCAAGGATCCGGGGCGCAGGCGTTTCTTCGCGCAGGCCTTGGGACGGTGGGAGGTACCCCAATCGGTCGCCCGCCGTCAACGCGAATTCGTGGGCAAGCGGCCTTGCCTCGCCAACGCCCCGCTTGCTATGGAACGAGGGGGGCAGCGGATCGATATGTCTTCCTGTTCCCTCGACAGCTCGCCCATGGACCGCCTCGGATGACTGCTTCCCACGCGCACCATACCCCGCACGACCGCCGCTGCTCCGGTCGCATCCTGGTGATCGACGCCGACCCGATCAGCCTGGTAGCGATGGCAGGGGTGCTCGACGCCGAGGGTTTTGAATGCCTCTGCGCTCGTTCCCTCGACGCCGCCTGCAAGGCAGTCGACGCCCATCCGCTGGACCTGGTCGTCTGTGATGTCGGCAACGATCCGGCCGTCGTGCTCGAGTGGCTGGCACGGATGCGTGCCAGCGACGGCCGGGCGTCGCTCGGCGCGGTGCTGATCGCCGATAGCTGCTGGTCGGGGCTGGAACGCAAAACCGAGCGACTGACGGCGACGCATTGCCTGTTCAAACCGATCGACCCGAGCTCCCTGTTGCCGGTCGTGGAGCAGGCGATTTGGATGCCGCATCTGATCGAAACGCACCGCCGTCGCGGGACCCGACCTTCCCGCCCCGGCTGGCTGAAACTCGATTAGCCCGTGTGGGGGCAGCCGGCAGGGGGTTCCGGCGGCGATTTCGCCCCGACGCTTGCTGCCGTGGGGCTTCCACGGGCGGGGATTTCGCACTACGCTTGCGGCGTGATTCGGAACCCGAAATGCCTCGAAGTGCGGTGCCCGCCATGTCAGTTGCCACGACCAATATTGAGAAAATCGCTGTCGATACCATCCGCGCCCTCAGCATGGATGCTGTCCAGACGGCGAACAGCGGGCACCCAGGCACGCCGATGGCCCTCGCTCCCGTCGCCTACCAGGTCTGGACCGACGCGATGCGGTACGATCCGGCGCGGCCGCTGTGGCCCAACCGGGACCGCTTTGTCCTCTCCTGCGGGCATGCCTCGATGCTCCTCTACTCGGTCCTGCATCTGACCGGCGTCCGCGCGACCGACGACCAGGGAAACCCCTCCGACGGGCTCTCGATCACGCTGGACGCCATCAAAAAATTCCGTCAGATCGGCAGCCCCTGTGCCGGGCACCCCGAATTTGGCGAAGCGGCGGGGATCGAAACGACTACCGGCCCCCTCGGTCAGGGGATTGGTAACAGCGTCGGGATGGCGATGGCCTCGCAGTGGCTGGGCGCTCGCTACAACACGCCGCAGGAGACCCTGTTCGATTACAGCGTCTACGCCCTCTGCAGCGACGGCGATCTGATGGAAGGGATCTCCAGCGAAGCGGCCTCGATCGCCGGACACCTCGGCCTGAGCAACCTTTGCTGGCTCTACGACGACAACCACATCACGATCGAAGGCGACACCAACCTCGCCTTCAGCGAAAACGTCGGCGAGAAGTTTCAAGGGCTTGGCTGGAACGTCGTCCAGGTGGACGACGCCAACGATCTGGGACAGCTGAGTGCGGGGCTGAAGGCCTTCCAGCAGTGCGACGACAAGCCCACCTTGATCATCGTCAAGAGCGTGATCGGCTTCGGGGCGCCCAACAAGGCGAACACCCACGGGGCGCACGGCGCGCCCCTCGGCTGGGACGAAGTGGCCCTCGCCAAAGAAGCCTACGGGTTGCCCAAGGACGAGAAGTTCTATGTGCCCGACGGGGTTCGCGAGCACTTCGCCGAGCTGGTCGGCCAACCCGGCGCGGCAGCCTCCGCCGCCTGGGAAAAGACTTGGGAAAGCTATCAAAGGTCGCATCCCCAACAGGCGGCTGAACTGAGCAGCCTCTTCGCGGGCGAGCTGCCCGCCGACTGGGACGCCGACATCCCAGTCTTCCCCGCCGATGCGAAAGGGGACGCGACCCGCAACAGCAGCGGTAAAGTCTTGAACGCGATCGCCGGCAAAGTCCCCTTCCTGATCGGCGGCTCGGCCGACCTGGCCCCGAGCAACAAGTCGAACCTCACCTTCGACGGGGCAGGCGACTTGCTCCCGGGCGAGCCGGGGGGCCGAAATCTCCACTTTGGGATCCGCGAGCATGCGATGGCCGCGATCACCAATGGGCTTTCGCTGTCCGGTTTGCGGGCCTACGCCGCGACCTTCTTCGTCTTTACCGACTACATGCGGGGGGCGATGCGGCTGAGTGCGATCATGCACCAGCCCGTCATCTATATCCTCACGCACGATTCGATCGGCGTTGGAGAAGACGGCCCGACCCACCAGCCGGTCGAGCACCTCTCGGCGTGCCGCGCCATCCCGGGGCTCGATGTCTACCGCCCCGGCGATTCCAACGAAGTGGCCGCAGCCTACCGGTCCGCCCTGCAGATCACCGACCACCCGGCCGCCTTGGTCCTTTCCCGCCAGAATATGCCGACCCTTTGCCGCGATGAATACGCGGATGCTGCGGGAACCGCCAAAGGGGGGTACATCCTGGTCGATTGCGAGGGGGCCCCCGACGTGATCCTGATGGGCAGCGGCAGCGAGCTGAACTACTGTGTCGACGCGGCCAAGCAACTCAATAACGACGGCATCAAGGCGCGCGTCGTCAGCATGCCCTGTATGGACCTGTTCGCTCGCCAGAGCGAGGATTATCGGAACACCGTCCTGCCGCCCGGCTGCACCAAGCGGGTGGCCTGCGAGGCGGGGATCCGGCAGAGCTGGGATGCCTACCTGGGCCTGGAGGGGGGCTTTGTTGGAATGTCCGGCTTCGGCGCCTCGGGTCCCTATTCCGACGTCTACCAAAAATACGGGATCACGGCCGCGGCCGTCGCCGAGAAGGCGCGCGCCATCTTGAAGGCCTAGGTTGAGGGGGCCTTGAGCCTCGCCCAAGTCCTGCGACCGGATTTTTTTACCAAATCGTCAAAGTCCGGCCGACCGACGGCCGATACCTTCTTGCGGGCAACGAGACCGCGCTCGCTGGGCGGCGGTTTTGTTGATGGGGGGCTTCCAGACTAGACCTGTGTGAATCGCTTCGTCGCGCAATGCCGCGCGGTCGAAGGCGAGCCGCGGACTTTGGCAAGGAAGCCTGAAGATGAAACGTCGGTTATTTTGCGGTGCTGCGTACCTGCAGCTGGTGCTGGCAGTCGTGCTGTCGACCGGTTGCACCCCGACGCAACCGTTCTTTCTGAACGAATCGCCGAACCTGCAGTATTACCTTGATACCGCTTCGTCGATCGAATACCCGGACGTCGATGTCGAGAGCCTTGCCGACACCACCAGCGCGGTCCGCCCGCTGACCATCGGCAATCACGACTTCGAGTACTGGGACCTGGCGCTCGAAGAGTGCGTTTCGATCGCGTTGGCCAACGCCAAGTTCTTCAAGACGGTGGCCGGGACGGCCGAAGAGCGGCAGAATCTGGCCGCTCAATTCGTCAGTGGCCAGGCGGCCCAGTTCGGCTCGATCTATGACCCGGCGATCCAGCAGACGACGACCCAGTCGATCCCGCTGACGATCGACAGCCAAGGCAACCGGGTCCTGCCCCGCGGGGCGGCGCGTGCCAATCAAGTGGGCGGGGTCGAAGATGCCCTGGCGGAATTCGATGCCCAGGCGAGCAGTTTCTTCAACCTCAGCACGACCGACCGGGTCCGCAACGTCGGTCCCAACAATGTCTTCAATCCCCAGCAGTTCCAGGCGCTCGACACGACCTACCAGTCGGCGATCTCCAAACGACTGGCGACCGGGGGCGTCGCCACGCTGCGGAACCAGGTTGTCTACTCGCGCAACAATATCCAACCGAACAACGTGGGACGCCAAGTCCCCAGTGACTACACGGCCGTGCTGGAAGCCCAGGTCCAGCATCCGCTGATGCGGAACCGGGGGACGCTGATCAACCGCATCCCGGTCGTCTTGGCGAGCCTCAACGAAGACACGACCCTGGCCGAATTCGAAAGCCAAGTCCGCAACCTGGCCTACGACGTGGAACGGGCCTACTGGGATCTCTACACCGCCTTCCGCAGCGTTGAGACGGCGATGATCGGTCGCAACAGCGCCCAAGCCACGGCCCGGTTCGCCGAACTGCTGCTGGAACAGGGTGCCGGCACGGTCCAAGACCTGGCCCAAGCCGAAGGCCAGTACTATCAGTTCCGCGGCCGCCTGGAATCGGCCTTGGCCGGAGCCAACGTGCCGGGCGTCGATCGCCTGGGGGTTTACGGCTCCGAACGCGCGCTGCGGGAAAAGATGGGACTCGCTCCGACCGATGGCCGCTTGATCCGTCCGGTCGACGAACCGTCGATCGCTCGCGTCACCTTTGACTGGGACGATGCGGTTGCCGAAGCGTTGCACCTCAGCCCCGAACTGCGGCAAACCAAGACCGAGATCAAGAAACGTGAACTGGAGCTGATGTCGGCGAAGAATCAACTGCTTCCAGAAGTCAATCTGTCGCTGCTGTATCGTTGGGTGGGGGTCGGCGACACGCTGGGCCCTCCCGGCGGCAGCAACACCCCCGCTCCGAATCCAGGCTCGTCGGCTCTCGGGGAACTCACCTCAGGCGACTACCAGGAAGCAGGCGTGCGGCTGGAAATCACGCCGCCCGCGATCGGAGCCCGCCGCGGTCTCGCACGGGTCCGCAATAACCAACTGCAACTGGTCCGCGAAAAATCGTTCCTGCAGGAACAGGAGCTGATGCTGGTCAGCCAGCTGAGCGACGCGATCTCG
>CAYNVI010000155.1:0-9453 GCA_964400585.1 uncultured Pirellulaceae bacterium
GACGGATCCGGGTGATCGAACGTTCGGCCGGTTCGATCGTTTTATCGGGACCGACCGCTTGCCCGAAGGCCCAGACGCTTAACCTGACCCCGGCGGGCAGATCTTTCAGCAATGTCTCGACGGCGTCGACCGCTTGGGCGTATTTGGTCCGCGGGCTAAAGGCTTGGCCGCGATCCGATCCCATGCTGCCCGAACAATCGAGCACCAAGGTGAGCGCACCGTGTCCTTGGCCTGTGGGGGGCGGGCCACAGACCGCGACCGTGCCGGTTGCCGGGATCGGAGGCCGGCTGACGTGGATGTCGGGAGTGGAAGCGAGCGAGACCTCGATGGCGTGCCGGAGGTGGCGGCCACGAAAATAAGCCTCGATCACAATCGGTTGCGGTGCGGCCGGGGGCGTCGAGGAAGGGTCCGCCGGACGAAGATGCACCAGCAGGTCATCGGCTGCCTGGGTAGCCTGCGGATCAGGAACCGGACCGTCTGCCGCCAGGGGACGGCAAACCCGCTGTCCGGCTGATGGCTGCACGACCTGCAGCGGTCCCTGGGCGTCGACGGACAACGCGGCAAAACCTTGGTAACGGTCGGCGGGAGTGCGCACGCTGACCTTGAATGAATCGGTTTGCTGGGTGGTCCAGACGAGACGATCGAGCGAACGGATCTGCACCGCGGCCTCGGGGGCGACGGCACTGCCGACGGGAAGCGTTTGTTTGGTCAAAGTGGCGATATCATCGGTCAGCAGGTTGTCGACACGGGTGTGGTAGGCCGGGCCCTCGGGGCGAAGCGACCAATAGCCATCTTGCTGAAAGCGTTTCGCCTGCCAGCGAAGGTACCGGCTGAGTTGCTGTTCCCGATCGCGGCGGATCCCTTCGGTCCAGCCAGCCGGTGGACTGACCACGCGATCGGTCAGCCAACGCGGGGAACGCCAAGCGGCGGAGGTGGGGACGTTGCGGTGGGACGCGGAGGCGGAAGTCGCGGGCGCCGATGCGGCGGCATCGGACTGGGGGACAGGCACGGAGGTTGCGGGTGCCGATGCGGCGGCAGCGGTCTGGGGGGCCGACGCGGAAGTCGCGGGCGATTCCAAGGCGTTTGCTTCGGCCGTTCCCAATTGCCAACCGGCCGTTCGCAAGGAATGCCACCATTGCGTTTCACTGCGAAAGACTTCCAGACGATGCGCGAGCTGCGTCTGCGTCACCTGCTGGGGCTGCATCAGCGCATCCCAAGCACGAGCGGGCCACGCCGCCAAAGCGAGACGCCCCCGCAGGGCTGCTCCTTCTTCAACGATCGAGGAATGGGACTCGGCAGGCGGTGCATCCGACCCCGCCTCGGGTAAGGTGTTGGCGGCGAACCGCTGGAGCCGTTGCCAAGCCGCCCGCCGGCGGCTCCCGCTGTCACCGCAGATCTGCAATGCGGCCAACGAGGCGGGCAGCGTAGGAACCGCGGCGGTGAGCGTTTCCCGCTGCCATCGATCGATTTGCTGCTGCAGTTGTTCCGTGAGTCGACGGTAGCTGGCGAGGTGATCGGCCAGCCGCTGCAAAGCCGCTTCCCGGTCGGCGGCAGCGGCCGGCGGCGCGGGGAGCAAGATCTGCTCGAGCTTGTCCAGCAGTTGATAGGCACGCTCCACCTGCGCTGTCAGTTGCTTCAGAGGCGGCGTTGCTTGCACGAACAGCGGGGGTGAGACGGAGCGGTCCGCGAGGCAGCGGGCCACCCGCCTCAGTTCGGCCGGACCGCGGTGCTGCAGTTCGGCAGCCTCGGTCAGCGTCGCGGCCAGTTGGTCGACTTCCTTGTACCAATCTTCGGCCTGCTGCAAATGCGTTTCAGCGCGTTGCCGCGCGTCGGGGGGGCCCATCAGCAGATCGCCGGCCAGGCGTCGCTGGTGGTCGGCTTGCTGGATCGCATCCGCCACCCAAGGGTACAACGGCGCGGCCCAGCAAGGGTCGTGTTGACTGACGCGGTCGCCGCGGAGCGCAAGTTCTAAACAACGCGCGACCCGGGTGGCGTCTTGGCTGTCGGTCGCGTCAGGAGGGAGGTCCCGCGCCAACAGTTGCAGCACCAAGCCCGCTTGCGGGACCGGTTGCAGCGGATCGGCGATCGTCTGGACGAGCGTGGCGGCGCGGTTCAGACGCTGTCGGTCGACTTTCGCCTGATCGCGAAAATCGTTCGCGACCGACTGGATGCGGGCGGCGATGACCGCACGACGGAGGGCGGCCACGCTGCTCGCTTCCGCATCCCCGTCGATCGCTTCCAACCACTGTTCGCTCACTTCTTGTGCGGTCATCTCCCGAAACAACTGTTCGAGCGGTTGGGCTTTGTCGGCCAACCGGTGGGTCCCGCTGAGACCCGCCGCTTGCGGCGCGATCACGCCGACGCGGGCGGCGACCGAGGGAGTTGCGTCGTTGTCCGTCAAGCGGGCGGCAAGTTCCCACAATTGTCGTTCCAGCCGCTCACCTGCCGCCCGGCAGCCGGCCAATTCGAAATGTTCAAAACGGAGCAGGGTCTGTTCGAACCGCCGCCACTGGACGGGGTGCGTGAGCTGCGGTGAGGGATGTCGCGATGCCATCTGCTGGCGACGAGACCACCACTGATCGATCGGCGCGCTGCGGGTGGGCAGGACCAGCGTGCTCAGCTCCAAGGGGTGATTGCTTTCGGGAAACAGCACCGTCTCGGCAGCCCGCTCGACACCCGTTTCGCCGTGGGGCAAGAGCAACGGGTGCTGGGCTTGACCGCAGGCCTGCTGGGTCCAGCCGTCGGTCTGACGCCGCGCGAAGACGAATAGATCGGCGACATCGATCCAGCCATCGTGGTCGAGATCGGTGGCCCGGCCGTTCAGGCCTTCGAGGATCGATTGGGCCCAGCGGGTCGTCCCGGAGGCCGGATCGATCCAACTGCGTCGATCCCGATCACTGGATGTCAACACGACCAGATGAGGGATCGCTGCGATCTCCGATTCCAGCTCTTCCAATTGGCGGATGAAATCGTTCAGCACGATTCCCCAGGCGGGCGCGGAGACCAGCTGGGTGCAATCGAGCATCAGGACCTTGCGCTGTTCCGTCGGGAACGCCGCGATCGTCCGCAGCAGGTCCCGCACCAGGTAACCGTCGTCGGGACTGGCAGCATCGGCGGGCAAGAGGGCGGGACCGTCCGGGGTGCTGATCCCGTGAGCGCTGAGGAAGAGCAGGCAGACCGAAGCGGTGGGATCGGTATCGATCTCCTGGAAATCGGTTCCGCGTTGCAGAGAAATGGGGGGACCGGTCAGTTGCAGCGACCGCCGCGCGCTGGGCCGCTCGGCTGTCGTCCAGTTCGCCAGCCTTCCCACGGCGCGATCGCCAAACGCGTTGGGTGCGATCCGCAAGTTCTCTCGGTAGTCCGTTCCCGCGACGGTGACGGTGATGTGCGGGGCGACGCCGATACGCGAGGTGGCCCAGGTCAACATGCCTGTCAAGCAGGTGATCGCAAGGATGCCCGCCATCAACAGCGTCATCCGCCGATTCCAGTAACGCTGTGGCCCTTGGCGACCACTCAGACGCCAACTCGGCACCGGCTCCCAAGCGACCGTCGTCTCCGGGGAAGCATCAGCGAACTCGGCCGAAGCGAAGTCGTCACTTGCGGACATGGTGGGGCTTTGGAGGGAGGAGGGTGAGGCGTCAAGCTTCGCAAACGTAACACGCCGACGGAAACGAGGCGGAACCTTTCCCGGATTCCGGCAGCCTTCCTGAGTCCGTTTCAGGGCACAACCGTCACGCCTTGCGCAAGCGGCAGGTCTTGGCAGGTTTTCGTGATCGTTCCGCCGCTTTCCTGCAATGGCCTCGGCAGGCGAGGCCGATACGAGGGCTGGAGACGCATGGTGGCTCTTCAACGCTTGGGCGAGTTCGGCACGAACCGACGTCCGCGAATCAGGCAGGGATCGCCGCGATTGCCTCTGCTTCCTCGCGTGGGTGCCTCTCCATGTCCTTTGATCCTGTCGATGCAATTTCCGAACGCCGCATCCACTGTTGGACCCCGTTGGGGGTCGATCGTTTGCAGCTGTTCGAGCTGAAAGGCCGGGAACGGCTGAGCGGTCTGTTCCGTTTCCGTCTACAGTTTCGTGCCGAGGTGCTCGATCCGATCCCCGTCGAGCGACTGATCGATGCGCCGGTTCAGGTGGCGTTTCAGTTGCCCAATCCCGACTGGATGGTGGCGCGTGAAGCGAGCGATTTGCTGGCGACCCGCGATTTCTGCGGGCTGCTGACGGCGATGACGGTCGATGGCGAAGACGATCTGTACCGCTACTTCACCGCGGTCATGCGGCCGCACCTGTGGCGGCTCTCGCAAAATCTCCGCTACCGCATGTTCCATCAGCAGACGACGCAGGAGATCGTGAGCCAGGTGTTGGGGGATCTGCCGGTTCGCTGGGCGTTGACGCGTCCCGGCAAGCCACGGAACTACTGCGTGCAGTATGGGGAAAGTGACTTTGCCTTCCTCAGTCGCTTGCTCGAGGAAGACGGGCTGTTCTATTTTTTCGAACACCAATACGAAGGGCAGCCGTCCGAGCGGGGAGAGCGGAGCGAGCGGATCGTGATCAGTGATCGGATCGAACAGGTCAATCCGCAGCCCGCTCCGGCGTACGTCTACGATCCGCTGCGAGGCGGGAACCGCGGCACGATGCGGGTCCGCCGCTGGCGCGAATCCCACACGGCCGGACCGGCACGGGTCGTCTCGCTCGATCGACATTTTCAACGCCCCAACAGCCTGGTGACCGGTAGCAAAGTTGCTGCTCCCGATGCTTCGGCGGCGTCGGCCGAGGCAGGCGACGCGGCCACGGTGACCGAGTATCCCTCCGGGGTTGCACGCCGCGTCGACGGGATCTCTCCCAGGGGGGACGCCCAGGAAGATCGGCTGGCTCGGCTGAATGCCGATGCCGAGGCCGACGCCAGCGTGTGGGCCGAACGCTTGGCCTTTTTGGCGACCACCTATCGCGGGGCAGGAGACATCGCGACGATGTGCCCGGCCGCCCACTTTCGCCTCCTCCGCGGCTCGCTTCCCGATCCGCAGCCTTACTACACGGTGGCGATTGAGCATCTGGTGCGGCTCTCGACGTCTCGTCGCAGCCAGGATCGATCGCCGCGTCTGCAGTACAAGAACCGGTTCCGCTGTCAAACCGCGGATGTCCCCTATCGCCCGGCCCGGACGACCCCGCGGCCGGTGATCGCGGGCACCGTGCCGGCGGAGGTGGTCGCCGATTCCACCGACACGGAGGATCAGGTTTGCGTCGATCGGTTTGGGCGGATCAAGCTGGTGTTCCCGTGGCAAAGCGAACCCCCGTCGGCCAGTTGCTGGGTCCGGGTCAGCCAGGTTTGGGCCGGTCCCCGGTGGGGCGCCTTCTTCTGGCCGCGCGTCGGCCACGAGGTGTTGGTCGCGTTCGAGCATGGCGATCCCGATCGTCCCGTCGTCGTCGGCAGCCTCTACAACGCCAACAACCTGCCTCCGCTGGAGTTGCCCAAGCACAAATTATCCAGTGGCATCCATTCCTGCAGCCATCATGGCAACCCACTGCACAACACCAACTGCGTGGTCTTTCACGATCAACAGGGCGATGAGTACCTGCAGCTCCATTCGGAAACGTTTGAATGCCTCAGCAGCGAAACCAAGAAGCTCAACTGGTCGGCCGGCGAAGAAATCAGCATCAAAGGGCATCACTGGTTGTTTGGATCGGGCAGCGGCGGTGGAGGAGGATTCAAAGACGACAGCGATCTGCTGTTCAAAGAGGACCATGGTAGTGTGGGGGATAATGTTGGTTTTGGCATCTTGGAACTGTTGCGGCTGATCACGGCGACGGGGACCCGAGGCAACATCGACCTGATCACGGGGGATTCGGACAAGAAAGTACTGGGACGCACGATCGCCTCCTTTTTTGGCGCCAAGATCAACCTCAGTTGTGATCCTTTGGACTTGATCGAATGGGCGAGTCCCTTGCCGCCGGTCATGTTTCCCGTGCTGTTCGGTGCCACGGGACAGGGCAGCACGACGTTTGGCAGTGCCCACAAGATTCACTTTGGCACCGAGGTCAAAACCCAACGCGGCTACGAACTGAAATCAGCGAAGAATGACGTCCGCGAACGGAAACCGGCCGTGCGGTTCTCTGCCGGCAACGCCAAGCCGACCGACGCTCCCGCCATGACCGCTTCGGAAATCGCCGTGGCTTTGGAATTCCTGACCGACTTCGCGGTGCTGATCTTTACGAAGGTTGCTTTGGCCCATTCCGATAACGAGCACTGGAAAGGCTTTCTGACCTGCAGCGAAGTCTGGTCGCTGTGCTTGCTGCCGCGAGTCCAGGGATTGATCGAATTCGTCGAGACAACCGTGGCCGAAGTCGACGATGCGGCGCCGGTCGTCGACGACGCGGCCGACAAGAGTACCGCTTCGCTCACGCGAGTCAGTCGTGCTGCCACCGTCACCGATAGCGGCGCCGAGGAAGCTCGCGAAAGCGCCGCCGAGGAAATCGCGGCAACCGAGGATGCGGTGAAGAGCGCGGCCCCCCGCGTCGAGCGGGTGGTGGAGGAGGCGGCCGACGAAGCGGCAGAGTCAACACCGGAAGCACCCACTGCCGCAGCAGCCTCCGCCTAGAAAACCGTCCCCGCGGGTCCGAAAACTCCTTTTCGGTCTCTCCTTTCTTTCCAACTCACGAGGCAAATCATGGATGTCGGTAGCCACTCCTTAGCCGATCAGGTCATCAGCGGTTCCAACGTGCTGGTGGCCAGCAACGACATCGCCGGCGCTTCGTCGGTCACGCTTCGCGCCCTGGGAGAGGGCGATAGCGGAAATGTTGAACTGAACGCCAACGGGCGGATCGCTGCGAATGTCGACGATAGTTGCGTCGATATCGAATCGGGGGCGATCGTTGTCGATGGTGGGCTGAAAGGGCTGGTCGCCCTCCGCACTGGACCGCCGGTCGCCATGCAGGTGATCGAAATGCAAGGTGCCGGTGGCGACGTCCGGCTGGCCAACGGGCAGTTGCCGGTTTCGCCCACGATCAAGATCTCTCCCGAATCGATCGAATTGTCGGTCGGACCCAACAAGATCACGATCGATGCGACGGGGGTCCAGGTCAGTGGCTTGAAAGCGACAATCGAAGGGGTGGCCGAAGCCGAGATGAGTGCGCCGATGGTCAGCGTCAAAGGGATGGCCGAAGCGAGCATGGAATCGAGCGGGATGACCACCGTCAAGGGAAGTGTCGTGATGATCAATTGACGCCGCCTCAAGATTGCCTTTCCAACCCTTTTGTTTTTTCCTGATTGCTTTTCTTGTTGGAGTTTCCCCATGGGTTCGCCTGCTGCCCGCCTGACCGACATGCATGTCTGCCCGATGCAAACCCCCGGCGTCCCGCCGATCCCCCACGTCGGCGGACCGATTACCGGACCGGGTGCTCCGACCGTCCTGGTCGGCGGCCTGCCCGCTGCGGTGATGGGCGATATGGCGACTTGCGTGGGACCGCCGGCCACGATCGTGGTCGGCAGCCCAACCGTGCTACTCGGTGGCAAACCGGCGGCCCGGATGGGCGACAGTACGGCGCACGGGGGCACGATCGCCGCCGGTTTGCCCACGGTGTTGATCGGCTGACCGGCAGCAGCCGAAGCGCCTCCGCGATACCCCCCCTGCAACTGTTTTCATTCGAGTGCTTGCGAGAATTTGATGGCTACACCGCAATCGATCGACCGGGCCCTGGCCACCTGCCTGGAAGAACAGCGTGTCAACGATGCGCTCGACCTGATGGCCGCTTGGGATCACCATCGTGGCCTCGTCTGGTGGGGCTGTCTTTCCGCCTGGTCGTGCTGGCGACCGGAGCCCGGTCCGCAGGAGGATCGCGCCTTGCAATACGCCAACCAGTGGGTCGAGACCCGCGAGGACGCCGCCCGCCGGGTCGCCGGCCAGGCGATTGCGGAAACCGCCTCGGTGCCGGCCAACTTGCTGCTGAAAGCGGTCTTCTACAGCGGTGGCAGCATCAGCGGTGAAGACCAGCCGGCGGTCGAACCAAGCCCCCAGGTGTGCGGCAAGTTCATCCTGGCTTTGCTGCACCACTTGCTGGCCGGGGCGCCGCTGCCCCAGCGTCCGGCGCAAGGCCAACGGTTTATCGAACTGGCGCGGCAAACGTTGGCGGCTTACGGTTCCGTCGCTGCCCCCGCGGCCGAAGCGGCTTACGTACCCGCTACCGCCGCTGTGTGCTGAGCCCCGCGACGCTGAGCCCTGCTGCCCCTCCTGCGAAGCCCCCTCGACCCGAAAGGAACGCGATGAAACCGCCAGAAGATGTGAATGATACGCTCGACAAGATCCGCGAGGTCCATCAACAGATCCGCTCCGGGATGGCCGACTTGCCGCCTTCGCAGGCCAAGGATCTGCTCGATCATCTCCTCAACGCTGCGGAACCGAAAGTCGATGAGTTGCGCGAAGCGTTCCCGACCGCGGTCAAGGCGTTCAGGGATTACAAGGAAGAGCTGCAGGGCAAGTTGAGCCGGGCCAGGGCGAATCTCGATCAGGCCAAACAAGCCTATGCCCAGCTGCCGCCGACGGAAGAAGTCGCCAAGCAGCTTGTGCCGAACGCCCCGGCCAGTCCGGCGGGCCTCGCCTCGCAATTGGGCGATGAGCTTCGCGGGCGGTATCAACCGGCCGCTGCGGCGGCCCCGACCGACCCGGCTTCCGAAACCGCCTGGCAGGATTGGTCGCTCTCATGAGCGCGCAGACGGCCGGCTCCACGCCGGACGCGTTCCAGCGGCAACCGGCCGATCGCCAGCGTCGCATGTGCGGCGCCGCCGCGCTGGCGATGGCGATGGGGATGCAAGGGCACCGCGTCCCCTTGCAAACCGTCTGGGATGCCGTGGCGGGTGACGACCCGTACGGCAGTCTGGCGGCGCGTTCGTTTCGGCTGGCTGCGTTCGCCCGGCAGCGCGGTTTGGAAGCTGCCGTGTTGCAAGCCGAACCGAGCCGCAGCTGGCAAGCCTTGCGGCGGTGCGCCGAATTGGGTCTGGCCGTCGTCTTGAACCACCGCATCGCCGGGGACCGCGAGGAGGGGCACTTCACCACGATGGTGCAGCGGGCGCGTGACCATCTGGTCGTGCACGACCCCGGCTGGGGGCCGCACCGACGGATCGCGCGGCGGGAACTGGAAACCCTCTGGCGTCCGCGGGTCGGGGGCGAGATCAGTGGGCACGTGCTGATCGTCGTGGGCGGCGGGCGTCCCGGCGGCAGGTCGGCCCGGCAGGCAGCCGACGGTGTCTGCTATCGTTGCGGTCGCGTTTTCTGCTGTACGCCGGCGGCGATCTTTCGTCCCGCCGACTGGCTGACCGAGCCATTGTGGCGGCGCTTCTTCTGCCTTCACTGCGACGCCTCGTTCCGTCCCGCGTGACCGGGAGGAAGCGGCCCGGAGCGGGATCGCGGAGCCCGCCTCGCGGGGTGTTGCCCGTTCGGCAGCGGAGGGCGACGAGCGGG
>CAYNVI010000156.1:0-9432 GCA_964400585.1 uncultured Pirellulaceae bacterium
ACATCCTGGTCAATAGCGCGGGGGTAAATATTCAAAATCGGCGGATGGAGGCGATGGCCCCGGAGGACTGGGATCGGGTCCTGCAGATCAACGCGACTGGCGCGTACAACTGCATGCACGCTGTCCTCCCCGCCATGCGGGCGCGTCACGATGGCCTGATCATCAATATTTCCTCGGTCGCTGGCAAGCGCGCGATCGCGCTCGGGGGAGTCGTCTACTGTGCTTCCAAGTTTGCCATGACGGCGCTCGGCACCGCCGTCAGCAACGAAGTCCGCGAGGAAGGCGTACGGATCACCAATGTGTATCCCGGCGAGGTCAACACGCCGATCCTCGATAACCGGCCGACCCCGGTCACCCAGGAGCACAAGGATTCGATCCTGCAGCCAGAAGATATCGCCGCGCTGATGGTGACGATCTGCCAGTTGCCGCCACGCGCGCACGTTCCCGAAATCGTGATCAAGCCAACCCAGCAAGAGTGGGTCTGAGCGAACGGATGAGCGGTTCCCACGAAACAGAGCGTTTCGACAGCCAAGGCGATCCCCAGGAACATTCCGAGGACCCGTCCGAGGACTCGTTCGCGCCACCGCCGGAGGTCCAGCCGCAGGAGCCCGCAGACGACTGGGAAGGCGTCTCGCTGGAAGAGTTGGGAGCGGCCTACGCTCGCGTGATCGCCGAAGCCAACGGGGAGGAAGCTCCGGAAACCGAGGCGGAGGAGGAACCGGCCGATCAGTCGACCGACACGGACGCCACCGCCGCGTCCCCCACCGCCGAACCGGCAAACGCCTCGGACCACGTGACCCCCGAAGCGATCATCGAAGCGGCCCTCTTCGTCGGCCATCCCGAAAACCGTCCCCTCCAGGCGAAACAGCTCGCCGGAATCATTCGTGACGTCTCCCCCGGCGAAGTGAAACAGACGATCCAAGCCTTGAACGCTTCTTATCGAGACCAAGGCCAGGCGATCCGCATCATCGAGGAAGAGGGGGGCTACCAACTGACGCTGGCCCCCGAAATGGAGGTCGTGCGGCGGGCCTTCTACGGCAAGGTGCGCGAAGCACGCCTCTCGCATGAAGCGCTCGAGGTCCTCTCCTTGGTCGCCTACCAGCCGGGCATCAGTGCTCCCAAGATCCAGGATCAGCGAGGCAAGGAAAGCGGGTCGGTGCTCAATCAACTCGTCCGCCGCCGCCTGCTCGAGGTCCATCGCAAAAAACCGGACGGCGGAGGCCGCGCGGTCTTGACCTACACGCCCACCGAACGATTCTTGAACCTGTTCGAACTGAGCAGTCTGGACGACCTGCCGCAAGTCGACGAGGCCGACGTCTCGCCTCCGCCCAGTTGATCAGCGGACCGCCGCCCGCGATCGCCGTAGCGGCCGTTCGGCAACGGCTTCCCGGCCGAGAATCGGGGATTTTTTTAACGAAACTTTACACCCCCTTAGATGACCCTAAAGGCTTCCCAGCAAAAAAACGGAACACCACACCCCTCCACTGAGGGGACACGTGCCGGGCAAATCGCTTCGCTGGAATTGACAGCCCGGTAGGCAGCATGGAAAACGGGTCGCCACTCGCTGGACCCGGCAACCTCGGGCTACACTTCCGTAGTGGCGTGCGAACACGGCGAGGCCCCAGCTCGGGGTGGTGGCGGCGGAGCCGCGGTAACTGCAGACCAGGACGCCCTTTGTGGCAATCGATCCTCGGCTGATTGGCGACCTCAGGCACAGAACCTCCATGCATATCGACCGTCTCAACCGTTTCCGTGGTGCCGCCCCGGCGATCTTGCCGAGCTTATTGCAGTGCGATTTTGGAGCCCTCCGCGAGGAGGCGGCTCGCCTCCGCGGCGCGGGGTGCGAAATCCTCCATCTCGATGTCATGGACGGCCACTTCGTCCCCAACCTGACCTATGGGATGCCGATCGCGGCCGCCCTGCGTCAACACAGCGATCAGTTGCTCGACGCCCATTTGATGATCGCCGACCCGGCGGCCTACATCGATGCCTTCGTCGACGCAGGCGTCGATATGATCACTTTCCACATCGAAGCGGTCGACGATCCGGGACCACTGCTGCAACAGATTCGCGACGCAGGACGGCTGGGCGGACTCGCGCTGAATCCGGGCACGCCGTCAGCGGCCGTGCAACCCTACCTCGATGCCTGCGATGCCATCCTGGTGATGAGTGTCGATGCCGGCTTTGGCGGACAATCCTTCAATCCCGTCGCACTCGATAAGCTTCGAGAACTGCGTGCTTTGGCCCCGGAACTCCTGCTGGAAGTCGACGGCGGGATCAATCAAGAGACGATCGCACGTTGTCACGATGCGGGGGCCGACCTGTTCGTGGTCGGCTCGGCCATCTTCAAACAGCCTGATTACGCAGCCGCCCTCGGCGAACTGAACCGTTCCCTGCAGCGAGATCCCCACCATGGCTGACCCGAAGAAGCTGCAAATTGTCTTGATCCGCCCCGGGGCAACCGAATTCGACGACCAGGGTCGGATCAAGGGGACGCTCGACATGCCGCTGAGCGATCAGGGTCGGGCCCAGGTCGATCAGACGGCCCGCCAGCTGCAAGAGATCAAGCTCGATGGCATCTACGCCGCCCCCTGTGAATCAGCCCGGGTCACCGCCAAGCTGTTGGCCGATGGTCGGCACGTGAAAATCAAGTCGATCGAAAGCCTGCAAAACATCGACCATGGCCTGTGGCACGGCAAATTGATCGAAGAAGTCCGCCGTCAACAACCGCGGGTCTACCGCCAAGGGCAAGATTCCCCCGACAGCCTCTGCCCGCCGGGGGGCGAAGCGGTCCAGCATGCCCGCGACCGCTTGCTGAAAGCGCTCCGCAAGATCGCCAAAAAGCATCGCCGCGGCGTGATCGCGTTGGTGATTCCCGAACCGTTGGCCAGCGTCGCCGGTTGCCTCCTGCGGGGCGATCAGATGCGCGACCTGTGGAAATCGGAGACCGATTCCGGCCACTGGGAGCTGCTCGAGCTCGAACGAGCCCCGGCCGTCGCCGGCGCGTAGACCCAGCGCGTCTGGGCTCGGTCTAAAACTCAGAAACCTGGTCGCGCAGCAACTCCCCCTGGAAAGACACCAGGGTAGGGGGGCTAGTTTTCAGACAGAGCCAAAAAAGCACGCCAGCCGCAGCTCCGGCGGCCCGCCTGGCGGAAGCGGTCGCGTCGTTTGCGAAGGCTGCCCGGGCGACTAAAATAGAGCCCGGGCGGGTAGCCGACAGTCGGCCTTATCAGAAAACCGAGAAACGGGTCGCGCAGCGTCTCCGCGATGTCGTTCCTACTCCGCCGCCGATCGCCGGAGCGGAGGCGGTTTTCTGACAGAGCGCCGCGCGGCGGCCGCGTCCCCCCCGGAGAAACCTCCATCCCCCGGGGGTGTCGCATTCAGCCGAGCGGGCATCTGCCAAGGCCCGTGCCCGATGCATTGCCGGTTTTTGGGTACTTTGGGGCTGGCTTCGCGTTTTCTGATTAACCTCTCATCAATCGGTCGGCATTCTCTTCCCCAGCCGGCGACCTCTTAACCGTACCTGTGGAAGGATTGGCTGCATGTCTGGCACGATCTCCTCGCGACTTTGGCTTTTCGGGGTCATGGCATGGCTCCCCCTGCTGGTGAGCTCTGCCACGGCGAAGGCTCCTGCCAGT
Source organism: uncultured Pirellulaceae bacterium (assembly GCA_964400585.1). GTDB lineage: Bacteria > Planctomycetota > Planctomycetia > Pirellulales > Pirellulaceae > CAYNVI01. Next base: position 3,639 of record CAYNVI010000156.1, read on the forward strand.
TCGGGTTCGACGGTGCTGCCGCCTCAGATTGCGGAGATCGACCGGTCGATCGCACAGAACTGGGAGGACTTCGAAATCCGGCCTTCCCCGCAGGCCGACGATTCGCTTTGGTGCCGCCGCGTCTTCCTTGACATCCTGGGGCGGATCCCCAGCTACGAGGAACTGCAAGCCTTCCTGGACGAACGAGGGCAAGACAAGTATCGCAACCTCGTCCGCAAACTGCTGCACGACGATGAGTACACCGAACAGTACGCGCGGAACTGGGCGACGCTTTGGACCAACACGCTGATCGGCCGCAGTGGCGGGACCGAACGTCGTTCGTTGACCAATCGCGATGGGATGCAGAAATACCTCCGCGATTCCTTCGCCGTCAACAAGCCCTACGATCAGATGGTTTACGAGCTGATCACCGCGACCGGCTCGACGAAACCGGGGACCGACAACTTCAACGGGGCCACCAACTTCCTGGTCGACAAGGTCAACGAAGACAACGCCGTCCTCGCCACCAGCAGCACCTCGCGGATCTTCCTGGGGCTGCAAGTGCAGTGCACGCAGTGCCACAACCATCCGTTCAATGAATGGAAGCAACAGAAGTTCTGGGAATTCAATGCGTTCTTCCGGCAAACCCGCGGCCTCCGGCGGTTTATCGATGGGACCAACGACATCGACCATGCGGAATTGGTCGACGAAGACTACGCCGGCGAAGTCAACGATCCCAACGACGCCTTGATCTTTTATGAGCTGCGGAATGGCCTGACCCGTGTCGCCTACCCGGTCTTCATCGACGGGACTGAAGTAGCTCCCAGCGGCTATGTCAGCGACGTCAATCGCCGCCAAGAACTCGCTCGGCTGATGATGAGCAGCCCCTACCTCGACAAGATGTATGTCAACCGGATGTGGTCGCACTTCCTGGGCTACGGGTTCACCAAACCGATCGATGACCTGGGCGAACACAACCCCGTCTCGCACCCCCAGTTGCTCGATTACTTGAGCGATGAGATCCGCCAGCACAGCTACGATCCCAAGCAACTGATCGAGTGGATCACCCTCAGCAAAGCCTACCGGTTGAGCGCGCAGATCACGCCCGCCAACGAGATCGACAACCCGGCACTCGGCGAGATGCCCAAGTTTTCGCACTTCTATCTCCGGCAGATGCGGGCCGAGGAGCTCTACCAGTCGCTGATCACCGCTTCCGGCGCTGCGGGCAAAGGGTCCTACTCCCAGCAGGAACAGGAACGACGGCGTTGGCTCTCGCAATTCGTCGTGGCGTTCGGCACTGACGAAGGGGGCGAAGCGACGACCTTCAACGGGTCGATCCCCCAGGCCTTGATGCTCTTCAACGGTGACTTGATCAAGCGCGCCGTCGACACCGGAGCGGGCACTTTCGTCAACCGGATCGCCTCCAGCCGCAAGTCGCTGAACGACAAAGTCCACCACCTGTTCCAAACCGGGATGGCGCGGCGGGCCACCCGGGACGAACTGATGATCGCCAAGAAGCTGCTGTTTGCCCGTAGCGGCGATGAGGAAGCAATGCTGCAAGATTTGTGGTGGGCGATTCTCAACAGCAATGAGTTCATCATGCAGCATTGACCGTTCAACAGGGTGCCCTCGCACCGTGTTCTTCGCGCGACCGCACTGTGTTCTTCTTCCTCCCTCCTTCACCTTGTCTCTTATCGCCGCTTTTTGGAGCTCTCCATCATGTTCAATCAGCCTGCAGGCCCCTGGAAAACGCCCACCGGCATGTCCCGCCGCCATTTCATGCAGCACATGGCCGGGGCATCAGCGATGGCCGGGACCTCGCTGATGATGGGCAACTCGATCCAGGCGCATGCCGAAGAGCTGAAGAAGAACCGCAAGTCGGCCATCCTGCTTTGGATGGGAGGCGGACCGTCGACGATCGATCTTTGGGATCTCAAGCCCGGTGCCCCGACCGGAGGCCCGTTCCAACCGATCAGCACCAGTGGCGACGTGCAAATCTGTGAACACCTCCCCCAGGTGGCCAAGCAGATGCACAACTTGTCGGTCGTCCGTTCGATGTCGACACGGGAAGCCGACCACAATCGCGGACGCTATTACATGCATACGGGGTACGTCCCCGATCGGAACATCGAACACCCGGGCTACGGCAGCGTGATGGCCCACGAATTGATCGAGCAGCGACAAGGCTTGGAGATCCCGCCGTTCGTCTCGATCGGCGGGGCAAGCACCGGCCCCGGCTTCCTCGGGATGGCCTGGGCCCCCTTCTCGGTCACCAGTAACGGCCGCATCCGCAATCTGGAGATGGACCTGGAAGAGCGGCATCTGCTGCAGCGGATGGCCGCCCTGGACCTGATCGAAAGCGGGTTCATCCGCCGCACCCGTGGCTCGGCCGCGGAAGACCACCAAAAGATTTTGAAGAAGACGCTCGATCTGATGACGAGCGAGCAGATGGAAGCCTTCAGCGTCGAGAAGGAACCCGAGGAGGTCAAGGAACGCTACGGGACCGGCGGCTTCGGCCAAGGGTGCCTGTTGGCCCGGCGGCTGGTCGAATATGGGGTCCCCTTCATCGAAGTCAACCTGGGCGGCTGGGACAACCATAACGGGATCCACCAAATCCTCTCCGATCAGCGTCTGCCCGTCCTCGACCAGGCGATGAGCGCCTTGGTCGAAGACTTGGAACAGCGGGAATTGCTCCAGGACACCGCGATCATCTGGATGGGCGAATTCGGCCGGACACCGCGGATCAATGCCAACGCCGGACGCGACCACTGGGCGCGGGCCTGGAGCTGCGTCGTCGGCGGAGCCGGCCTCCAGGGCGGAATTGCGGTCGGGGAAACGAGCTCCGACGGGACCGCCGTCGAAACCGAACCGTTTAGCTCGGAAGATTTGATGTCGACCGTCTGTCAGGGTCTCGGAATCTCGCTGGAGAAGACGTACACATCCAACAATGGGCGACCGATGAAGATTGCCGGCGGAGGCAAGGTGATCAGCGACCTGATCGCTTAGAAACCCTCGGGAAACACCCCGCGGCCCAGCTCGCTCTTGGTCCCTGCGACGAGGAGCCAGCGAGGCCGCTGGGATTCCTCGGGGAGGCAGCCACCGCGACTCCCAGCGGCCTGCAAGCTGCCCCGCGTCGCGGCCTCGCAGTTGAAGAAAAATTTGACCCACGCCAGCTCCGAACAGCAGGCCGACGAGCTCCAGCAACCCCCGCGGACCCCGGCCGATCTGATTCGACGCCACCAACCGGGCGTCTGGCGCTACCTGCGCGTCCTCGGCTGTGACCCGGCGACCGCAGACGATTTGACGCAGGAAACTTTCTTGAAAGTCCTGCGTCGAAAGAATTTCGTGCAACACAGCGATGCGGCGACCGCCACCTACCTCCGCCGCACCGCGCATAACCTGTTCATCTCGATGCACCGCCGCGGCGGTCAAGCGAAAGAAGTGCAGGCTTTCGATACCCTGGAAGAAGTATGGAATCGATGGGCCGGCCGCGATGCTGGCGGCGATGAGGCCGTCGACGCCTTGCGGCTCTGCCTCCACGGGCTGACCGAACGGGCGCAACTCGCCCTCCGGTTACGTTACGCCGATTCGGCGAGCCGAGCTGAAATCGGGGCCGCTTTAGGAATTACCGAACATGGGGCTCGCAACCTGATGCAGCGAGCAAAACAACAGCTGAAATCATGCGTCCAGTCCAAAATCAATCCGGCGAACTAGCGCGAGCGGAGGCGGACGACCCCGTTTTCGAGGTCCTCCTCCACGAAACGCTGCAAGGGACCACGCCTCCCGATCAAAGCGACGTGATCTTGCGCGAGCTCGCCGAGATCGAGCGGCAGGCCCGGGCCCCGCAGGTTCGTCTCCAGACGGAGACCCTCGGCCGTGATGCGGCCGCCAGGGGCCGCTCCCGGGGACGCGGGCAGTGGCTCGTGGGGTCGACCTTAATCGCCGTCGCGGCTTCGCTGCTCTGGGCGTTCGGCCCGAGCTTGCTGCGTTCCCTTGTCCCCTCACCGCCAACCGGTCCCAAGCTCGCGAGCGAAGCAACGCCGCAGCCCGCTGCGCCCGATCGGATTGGCGCCGCTACGAGGGCACCCCACCAAGAGCCGCACGACCAGGAAACTTCGCCAGCCGCCGCCGATCAAGGGGCACCGCCGGCCTCGCCCCGTCGCGGCGTTCCCCTGGAAATGCGCGACGTCCCATTTGGCGATCAGCTTGCAGGCCGAGAAGGCTCCGCCGCAGCGGCATCAGCCGTACCTGCACCGCTGGCCTTGCCAGCCGCCCCACCACGCGACGATAGCGAGGCGATTGTCCGTCACATCGACACCGAATTGGCCGCCGCTTGGGATGCTTTGTCGCTGCCCGGCGCCGAGCCCGCCGCCGCGAATGACGTTGTCGAACGCTTCGCACAAACCGTCGCGGTATCGGTCACCCCCGAAGACTACGGGTCGGCGGCGCGGCTCGCAACGCGCTTGACCTCCGCCCCCCAGCACCGACGCCTGGCCGAAGGGCTCGTCGAAGAACTGCTGGGACCCTCCGCCGCCAAACGTCTCGATCCTCCCCGCCGCCAGGCGCTGGCTGGCTGGGTGGGGGCTGCCTTCACCGGCAACATCGGCTTCGACGAAGTCGTCGCTTCGCTTTATCTCGGCGGAGAGAACGAACGGGCGAAGCGTGCCTCGCAGGCTTGGTTGACGGTGTTGGCCGGCGGGCAATCGGTTCCCGTCACCGAACAAACGGCCCACGCCCTCCTCGATCTTGACCTCCGCTGTGGACGCTGCCACGACCATCCCATCGAAGGGGGAATCGCGCAACAAGACTACTGGCAGTTTGCCGCCCTCTTCGAGAATGCGCTGTATTACACGCGAAGTGACGCGGGGCAACCCGAAGTCCGGCGACGGGCCGCCGATGTCGACGCCCAAGAAGGGCTGTTCTTTGAACTTCCGGACGGGCGTCAACGAGTCGCCTTGCCGGGCGTTCCCGCCAGTTGGCTGGGGGGCTCCCCCGACCGCACCCTCGCGCACTTGCCCGAACTCGCCGCGAGCTGGATCGACAATCCGCAACTCGCCAAATCGACGATCAATCGCCTCTGGAAAATCGTCTACGGGCGCCCCCTGGTGGGGGCCGCTTCCGACCCGCAAGCCCCGCCGCGTGATCAGCATCTGATCGAACTCCGCGATTACCTGGCCGCCCAGTTACGGGCTCATGATTTCAACCTGGCCACCGCCACCGCCTGGATTTTGGCGGCCGAGCCGATGCGGCTGCAGGTTGCCGGCCCCCTCCGCGGTCCAGAACTGCTGACGGCCTCCGAGGAAACACGACTCGCAGCCATCGATCAGACTCGCGCCTTTGCCGCCTTCCGCCCCCGCGCGCGGCCCGTCGCTGCCTCCTCCTTGCTCGCCCTGGCCGATCGCTGGAATGGGGGGACGACCCTCGATCAGCTCCCCAACGACGCCACGCTTGCCCAACCGATCGATCAAGGTTCCTCGCGGCCTCGTCCCACAGGAGCCAATCCGCGTGCCAAGCAAGGACCAGACCGTTGGCTCCGGGCGTCGTTCCCTACCATCTCGAACGTTTCGGGCGGCCGCCCTGAGCTCCCCGCGCAGTGGCTTGCCTCGCTCGACTCTTTCGAGCAGCAGGCGCGACATCTCTACTACGCCGCCGGTTACTGGCAGCCGAGTGCAGCGCAACTGAAAACTGCCGAAACCCTCCGGCAGACCACCGAGGATGCCGATTTGGCCCTCAGCCAGCTCTGGTGGGTGATCGAAAACAGCCAGCCGTAACCGTGCCTGTTAGCAGCTTTTCTCACCAGGGGACGGCAGCCGGA
>CAYNVI010000157.1:0-9426 GCA_964400585.1 uncultured Pirellulaceae bacterium
TACACGGCTCTGAACACTCTTTCCCTACACGACGCTCTTCCGATCCGCGCCTCGCCCCCAGGCCCGCCGGCGGGGGTGCCGCCGGTTCCTGCGTCCGCCCCGATCCTGCGGTCAGGGTTCAGCGAGCTGTTTGGCAAGCTTGTCCGCTTCGAGCTGCTCGACGCGAGCCTGCAATCGGGTGGCGATGCGCGCGCTTTGGCGAACCGCCTGCCGGGCAGCCCGCATGCGGCCCAGGTCGCGATAGACGCACGCCAATTCCCGCCAGGTCAAAGGCCGGGCCGCCGGGAAGAGCCGCATCACCCACACACTCCGTCTGGCCAACCGGAGCGATTGCCGCCGCAATTGCTTACTCAAGGCCGGTTCCGAGCTTGCGAGGGCCGCGGCCCGCAGCCGCCGCATGCGGGTCAGCATCGGCAGCACAAGAATCGTATGCGAGTTGACGCAGCGACTTTTGCGAACCATCGCCGCGGCCCGCTCCACAACCCGCAAGGCTTGGTCGGATCGGTTGTGGTGGGAGTGCCAAAGGCCTTCGGCCAAGAGCGCGTGGACGGTCGACATGATGTCGTCATCCCGCTGAGGGATCTGCGCTTTCAGCTCATCGAAGGGAAAATCGCCATCGGTCACTCGGGCCCACAACCAGACGGCGCACATCATCCGTGAATCGCCGATCCGCACACTATCGGCAAACACCTGTTTGGCGACCAAGCCCGCTTCGTCCGAATCGCCTTGCATGAATTTGCACAGGCCTCGATGGAAGTGAGCCAGGTTTTTTTGCCACCGATCGCCCGCCCGTTCGAACGACGCAACTGCCTGGTCCAAGACAGCAATTCCTTCTTCAAAACGTGCCGCCGCGTGGAAACCGATCCCTGCATAATTGTGGGTTAACCCATCCAGCCAGGCGTCATCCATTTCGTTCGCCAGCTCGGTGCCGCGTTTCATAAACGCCGGCGCCCGGGAATGCCATCCCAGCATCGCCATCATCAATCCATGTGTCGCCGAACTGGTCGCCAGTTCCGTCGATGCCGGAAGCGTCTCGGAGAGATTCAACCCACGGAGGTGACTCCACAGCATCCGGACCGAGTCGGCAAAGCAGAGTGGATGATAAAGTGAGTTGTGTAACTGGATGATCAACTGGGTCCGCACGTCAGCGTCGCGTTGATAGAAGCGACGCGGGAACAGGCTATGGCCCGCCTGGACCAGGGTCTCCCGGAGGATGCTCAGGCTGTAGGCCGGCAAGCTGTTGGGCACCCGGACCTTCAGCCGGCGGAGCCCGGTTTCGAAGGCAACCACCGCGCTGCCGACGGCCCCCTGTTTCAGGAGAGTCTGTCCACGGAGCTGATCCACTCGCGATAGTTCGAGCGGATCGCTGGTGGCATTACTGGCGTCTTCGAGATAGCCCAGGCCCTCCGGATAGCGTCCCAAGAGCATGCACGTTTCGGCTCGATGGATGCCGATATGGAACTGCACGGACGAGTTGGCATGCGACCAGTTTCTGCAGGCCAGCTGCCAATACTCCAATGCCGTTTCCAAGGCCAGCTGCCGTCGCGCCCGTTGGGCGGCCAGCAAGCCATACGCGAAGGCGCGCACGCGATCCCCTGCCCCATCGAAATGGTAAGCCAGGTCGAACACCCGCGATCCCGTTTTCGCGGGGAGCTCGCCGCGACGGATCTGTTCGAGCTGTTCCTCGGTCAACGGCGTCCCTGTCGCTTCGATGCTTTCCGCGAGCCGAAGGTGGTGCTGTTGGGCCGCTGCCGGCGACAAGTTCTTCAAGACCGTTTCCCGCACCCGATCGTGGTACGTATCAACGATAAAGTCCTCGTGATTCCCAGCAAACCGCAGCAGTTTCTCGTTGCGCATCCGGGTGACCACCGTGGCCGCTTGGTCCTTGACACCGATCGTCCGCGCTAACTCTGCGAGATCGAGGGCCTTTCCCGAAACCGCAACAATCTCGAGGAGCACGCCGGCGACGGAGGGAAGACGCGCCAGTTTCCTGGCGATCACTTGGCTCAAGGGGATTTCGCCAAAACTTTCCGGAGCCGCCTCGAGGCAGCCAAGCAGTTCGACCAACAGGTAAGGATTCCTCCCGGACTCAAGCAGTAGTTGTTCCAACTTGCCCTCGTCGAGATCCACCGCTCCGCACTCCGCGGCAATCAGTTGATGGCATTGTTCGCTGTCGAGGACTCCCACTTCCACGGCCCGCTGCGGCAGGCGTTCGGGATGCGCCTCGCGTCGCCGCGACCATTCCTGCAAGAACAAGCTTTCTTCCACCTCATCGCCCCGATAGCTGCCCACCACGAGGACGCGAGGCGATTCGGGCGCGCGAAGGACATCCCACAACGCTTCTGCGCTATCCTTGTCCCCCCACTGCAGGTCATCGACGAACACGATGGTCGTGTGGCGACGCCCCAACCGCTGCAGCAGTTCCCGCAAGGCGGCGAACGCCCGCTGGCGACGCTGCTGCTCGTCCACCTGGGTGTACTGTTGGACGGCAAGCGTTTTGCCAACCGCCCCGACCCGTTTCATCACCGGGAACAGACTCGCCAAGAACCCAATATCATCTGGAATCAAAAAAGCGGCTTCATCACCCAATCGTCGCAGGTAAGCGCAGAGTGAATCGATTAAATTATCGAGCGCCTTGAAAGGGACCGACGTTCGATCGTAACAGCGACCCTCCAAGACCGTGTAACGCGGATCCGTATGCAGCGGTTCCAAGAAGTGCTCGACCAAGGCGGACTTACCTTCGCCGGACCGACCGCTGACGAACACCGTTTCTGCGGCTCCCCGCGACTCGACTTGCTCGCATGCTGCTCGCAAAACGGCGAGCTGCGATTGCCTGCCGATCAGTTGCTGTCCCGAGAAAGCTTGGGGCAACGGATCGACTTGGAATTGATGCAGCAAGGCGGTGGCCTGTGGACGCTGGTCCGCTTCGCGGCGAAGCAGCGAAAAGGCAAGCGTGACCAGATCTTCCGGCAACGCCTCGTCGGTGATCGGATCCGGATCGTGTTCCCATTTGGCCCGCATCAGCGCAAACGCGTCCGATGCCGAAAACGGCAGCTTGCCTGTCAACGCCTGATACAGCATCACCCCCGCAGCGTACCAGTCGCTCACCGCCGACGGTTCCGACCCGAGCTGCTCGGGCGCGGCGTAGGCTGGCGTGCCCACGAAATTCGCTCGGCTGTGGGATTCGGTGCTCCGGTCGAGGTCGACGACCAGACCGAAATCGAGAATGACGACTCGTCCCTCGTGACTGACCATCACGTTGGAAGGCTTGAGGTCGCGGTGCACGATGCGTCGCTCATGCAACTCCGCTATCCCGGCAACCAATTGAGCAAAGGCGGGACGCAAACGGTCCAGGTCGAGCACACCGCCCGGCCGGACGTAGGCAAGGAAATTGACCCCTTTCACCAGGTCCATGGTGAAATACCACTGCAGCCCGTCGCACTCCAGGTTGTGCATCCCGACCAAGTTGGGGTGGTTGACGTCATGCAGGCGGCGGAACTCTTCCCGAAACCGATGCAGACGGTCGGCCGCCCGGTGTGAATCCAACCGATCCTGCAAATCGGAAGGCAATGTCTTGAGCGCGACGCGATACCGCTGCTCAACATGCTCCGCTTCCCAGACGATCCCAAATCCGCCGCGTCCGAGTTCGCCCACCAGTTGGTAGCTGCCCAATTGTCCCAGCGGGATCGCGAAGGAATCGGTACTCTGCAAAGCCCCGAATTCCAGCGAGGTGTCCCCCAGTCCATCGCCCCCCGTCGTGCAGAGCGTCACCGGACTGGAAAACACCTGTTGGACCGCCGCCCGGTACTCCGGGAAGCGATCGAGGTATTCGTTCAGCTGCGGGCGGTCTTCCTGGTTACGGCGATCATGAAGCTCGACGAGCAGTAGATTCCGCAGCAGCGTCGTTTGGGAAGCATCCGGAACCTGTTGCAGGTAGGTTTCGATCTTGGGAGCCTTGCCTTGCCGCCTGTCGCGGGCAAAACGATCACTCAAGAAGCGAATCTGCTCGAAGATTAGCGATGGACTCTCGGCAGCCATTGACGAAGCCTCTGAGCGAGCATTCCGAATTCTCAAGCGTTCAAACCTTTGCGTGCCCCGTTCAAAACACCCGGCCCTGCTGCGTTCCCGACTACGACCCGGCCGCCAAGGGCCGCCCCCCCCAGCAAGGCAAGGGGACCTGCCCCCCCACAACCGATGTCGCCGTTTTAACCGAGAACGTCCACCGATTCCAGCGCCATGCGACGCCCCCAGCCCCGCGGGGCGCCGCACGGGACCGTCCCGTTCCAGACCGGCAAGCGGGCGGGCCCGCCGCCGCCTCCCGAGCGTGCGGAAATCCGGCAACACCGCGCAGGCATCCCTTGACCCCCGCCCGCCGCCTTGGCTACTGTCCGCCTCGGACGCCTTCCGCGCGAGCGGGGTCAGGCAAATTTGGACGTTCGATCTCTATGACTGGGAGCAAGGATGCTCGCACCATCGCTTTTCCGCCTTGTGCTCGTGGCGGCATTGAGCTGCGCGGCATTCGTCCTTCCGGCGAGCGGCGACGAACCGGCCCCCCGGACGATTTCCTACGCGTTGCGGCATCGCACGGCCGCCGAAATCGGGACGGTCTTCAGGCCGTTGATCCAAGGGGCTGAGGGAACCGCCCTGCAACTGGACGAAGCCCGCGACCGGATCGTCTTAACCGGGCCCGCTTGGACTCACGAACTGCTGGCGACCGTGCTGCAGCGGATGGATGGAAAACGCCCCGCCGCGGCGGGCGGTTCCCGGACCGCGAGGCCCACGGCCCAGCCGACCGGCCAGGCTTCCGCTCGACTGGCGATGCCCCGGCAGGAAGGTCCCAAACCGGCGGCTGCCGGCTTGGCGGCGGCGTCTCCTGCAAACAATATCCCGGCCGCGCCCACGCGGCGGATCCTGGCCTTGCCAGCGGGCCGCGCCGCAGCCCTCCGCCGCACCCTGGTCGAACTATTCGACCGACGCTTGGAAGCGAGCGGGGACGTCTCGGGAGCGTGGTCGTTGGCCACCCCGCCCGGCCCACTGCAGATCGAAATCGACCTGGCGCGGGAAGACCTGCTTCTCGATGGACCGGTGCCGGCCGTCGAGCAATTCACGCGATTGTTGGCCACCCTGACCGAGCGGCCCGACGGTTCGCTCGACCGGGCGGCCCGCGTGCTGGTCGTTCCGGGCGAGGTCCGCGCCGAGGTCCAGGCGATCCTGCAGGATTCGCGTCGCTTGCCGCCCGCCGGAACCCCTCGCCCTTTCCGTCTCTCGGCGATGCAGAACCCCGCCGCGGGCGAACCGCCGCCGGCGGCAGGCGACCAAGTTCCTGCCGGTCGCGGCGCGGCCGGTCGCGGCCCTGCCGATACGGAGGAAACCCAGGCGGGCGAGATGGCTGCCGCAGAAGGGGACCCGCAGTCAGTGCTTCCCGATCTGAGCGGGATCGACGTGGAAGCACTCCCCGAACTCGACGCCTTGATCCTCCGCGGCCGGGATAAGGACATCGACGAACTGGCGGATCTGATCAAGCGTTTGGAAACATTGAGCCAGGAAACCCAACCGGCCAGCGAGGTCGTCGGCTTGCAACACGCGCCGGCCGCTCAGCTGGCCGAGATCATCGAAGCGACGCAAGAGGACCTGCTGGGGGCCCGTCAGGGCCGCGCCCAAGTGATCCCCCTAGGCAAACCGAACGCGCTCCTGCTGATCGGCTGGGGCGAGGCTGTCGACGCCCTGAAGGAACTGATCGGCAAGCTCGACCAGCCGGTTCGTCCGCAAAGCCAATTCCAGCTTTATCCGCTGCAGCATGCCAACGCGGCGGACGTCCAGGAAACCTTGGAAGAGTTTTTTGCCGACCGACCGGAAGGAGTCGGACCGACGATTCAAGCCACGGTCGACCAACGCACCAATGCGGTGATCGTCCATGCCGCCCCTCGCGACATCGCCGAAGTGACCCGCTTGATCAACCGACTGGACGTTCCCAAAAGCCGGATGGTCCAGCGGACCCGGATCTTCCCGATCCGCAACAGCCTGGCCGCCGATGTCGCCGAGACGCTGGAAGAGGCCATTGCCACGTCCGACCCGGATAACGGGGGGCGGACGATGGAGTTGTTGATCGAAGACGAAACGCGCCGCCAGGTGATCGTCTCGGGGATCCTCGAGGACATCCAGATCACGGTCAACGATCGGAAAAACAGCCTGATCATTGCGGCCCCGGCGGCGAACTTCGAGCTGATCGAGGCGATGATCGCGCAGCTCGATTCGGCAGGCACCGTCGCCAAGATCAAGATCTTCCCCGTCCAGAACGGCGACGCCGCGAGCCTGGTCGAAACCCTCCGTTCGCTGCTGCCGAGCCAGCCAGCCACGGCGGGCGAGCCGTCGGTCGACGCGCAATTATCGAGCGCCCCGGGCGAAACCTCCCTGGCCCCCCTCCGGTTCACCGTCGACGTCCGCAGCAACAGCATCATCGCCTCCGGTTCGGAAGGCGACTTGCAGATCGTCGAAGCGCTCGTCATGCGGCTCGACGAATCGGACACGATGCAACGACGCACTTCCGTTTACCAACTGAAAAACTCCCCAGCCGTCGACGTCGCCTTGGCGATCAATGAATTCTTGAGGAACCAGCGGCAGGTCGAATCGGCGACCCCCGGGGCGACGAATCCCTTCGACCAGCTGGAAAAGGAGGTGGTCGTCGTGCCCGAACCGGTCTCGAATAAGTTGGTCCTGAGTGCCACGCCGCGGTATTTCGAAGAGATCGAAGGGTTGATCGAAAAACTCGATGAGCAGCCGCCGCAGGTCATGATCCAAGTGCTGATCGCCGAGGTCACGTTGGGCAACACCGACGAATTCGGCATCGAACTGGGGATCCAGGATTCGGTCCTGTTCGATCGCAGCCTGCTGGGGGACTTGGTGACCCTCACCAACAGCACGCAAACGTCGACCCCGGCGGGAATCCTGACGGAAACCGAGCAGGTGATCGTGGGGGCTTCGAACGATCCGGGCTTCAACTTCAACGGCGAATCGCTGGGCAATAGTGGATCGGCCCAGGCCTTGGCCAACTCCGGCGCGCCGGGGGGACAAGGGCTGTCGAACTTCAGTGTGGGACGCTCCAACGCCGAGCTCGGCTTTGGCGGCTTGGTCCTCTCGGCCAGCAGCCGCAACATCAATGTGTTGCTGCGGGCCTTGGAAGAGAACCGGCGGATGCAGGTCCTCAGTCGTCCGCAGATCCTGACGCTCGACAACCAGCCCGCCTTCATCCAGGTCGGCCAACGCGTCCCCCGGATCGTCGGTTCGACGATCAATCAGATCGGTCAACAGAACCAGGTGGAATTGGAAAACGTCGGTCTGATCCTGGGCGTCACCCCGCGGATCAGCCCCGAGGGCAACGTGGTCATGGAGATCGACGCCGAGAAGTCCAACATCGGTCCCGAAAACGAGGGCATTCCGGTTTCGATCAGCGCCGACGGCACGGTGATCCGCAGTCCCCGCGTGAATGTGGCCAGCGCCCAAGCGACCGTCAGTGCGGCCGACGGGGAAACGATCATCCTCGGCGGCCTGATCACCGACGACCACGAAGAACTGCACCGTAAAGTCCCTTATCTGGGCGACATCCCCGTGCTCAAGCATCTGTTCCGGTTTGATTCGGTCTCCGAGCGCCGGACCGAATTGTTGATCATCCTCACGCCCCATGTGATTCGCTCGGTCGAAGACGCCGAGCGGATGAAGCAGATCGAGACCGCCAGAATGAGCTGGTGTGCGGCCGATGTCTTCGACCTGCACGGGGCCGCCTTGTACGGCGAAGAACTCCCTCCGCTGACCGCCGAGTCCGAAGCGGAGGAGATCATCTACCCGCATGTCGACCCGCGGGGAGAATCGCTGCAGCAAGCCGCTCCTTCCTCCGGTGGTTCCTCACCGAGCGTGTTGGAACCGGTCGAACCGCCGCCGGGCTTCGAGCTCAATCAGCCGGAGCCGGTCCCTCCACGCCAGGGCGCGGCCGCCAACAGCGTGGCTCCCCCCGCCGCGTTTGCCGTTCCCGAAGACCGTTCCCGTTTCGGTAACAATCGATGATGATGCCCTCCGCGATGCCCTGTTTATCGATCCGCCAGGCGCCCCCCCTGCTGCTTTGTCTGGCGCTGCTGACCGCCGGCGGATGCCAGTGGGGACCCGACGCGCTGCCCGAGGACTGGAAGCTGTCCGCCACCGAGACGGAACCGCAGGTTCCTGACCGGATGATGGCCGTCTGGTCCGATACGATCCTCCATGAACCCCAGAAACCGGGCGTGCGAGGCTTTGGGGGGCGGCTCTATTTCTATCGAGGCCCGCAGCCGGCCCCGGTCGAGGTCGATGGGGGGCTGGTCGTCTATGCGTTCGACAGTGGCTCGCCCCGCTCGAGCAGCACGAAACCGGAAAAGAAATTCGTGTTCACGGCCGATCAGTTCGCCGAGCACATGAGCCACACCGAGATGGGACCCTCTTACAGCGTCTGGCTGCCATGGGACGAGATCGGCGGAGCGAACCGCAAACTGACATTGATCGCCCGTTTTGAGGGACGCCAGGGAGGCGTTGTGTTATCGAAGCCTTCCTCCAAGCTGTTGCCCGGCGTCACGCCGTTGCCCGCGGCCGAGGACGCGGGCGGCGAAGCGCCCGCCGAAGGGATCCTGCAGGCGGTCGGCGAAGAGGGCTACAGCCTGCGCGGCGACCGCGGGGTACGGCAAGCGAGCCAGTGGGAGTTGCCCTCCAAGGCGGCCCAGCCGAAGGCCCGCGATGCCCCCGCACGGCGGTCCCCGTTCACGATCGATCTCCCCTCCAATTTCCGTCGTCACCTGGTGGGACCCAGCCGCCGCAAATCCGAGTCGTCTGCTCAGCCTACGCCGGCCGCCAAGACTCCGGCGGAAGCCGGCGAAACCGAGCCGGCCGGCGCTGCTCCTGGACCTGCCTCGGACACCGCGCCACCCGCCGATGAGAACCCCGGGGAACCGGAGCAAGACCGGGACGCCAGGGCTTCCGCCCCCAGCCGATCGCGGTTCCCCAGCCGCTGGCAGCGTCATCCGTTCCGACAGCTGGCGACTCCCGAGGCACTCGCCAACAAGCCATCCGAATCGCTCCGACGTCCCGCCGGCTGGCTGGAACCGCTCCCGCGGACCCCGCGTGCGTTGCCTGCCGCGGAGAATCGCTGATACCGCTTGCTTGCCCGCGGAAGTCGCGTTACTCGTCGGCGTTGCCGATCGTCAATCGATCCTCGATCGTGTCGATCGCCGGTTCAAAGGAGACGATCAACTTGAGCAGCGTCGCTTGTTCGGCCGAGGCGACGGTGCCGCGGAGGATCGCCCGCGGGCCTTGAAGGTCCACTTCGATCGGACGGTCGGCATGCTGGTTCAAGCGAGATTGCAGGGCGGCGGCCCGCCCGCCGGGCAGCGGCGTCGCCGCCGCCTTGGT
>CAYNVI010000158.1:0-9425 GCA_964400585.1 uncultured Pirellulaceae bacterium
CTACACGGCTCTGAACACTCTTTCCCTACACGACGCTCTTCCGATCTCGACTTCCTTTTCCTTGTCGAGTTTCAGTTTGAACTCTTCGTGGTCTTTGCCGACCGCGTCCAGCTTCTTCATCGCTTCGGCCTTCTCGGTGATTCCGGACGCTTCGGCGTTGTACTTTTCCAAGCTGACCGCGGCTTCGGCGCGTCCTTGTTTTTCGATCGCCGCCGCTTTGGCTTCGATCCCCTTCGCTTCGGCGACCGCCTTGCGTTCCAGCACGACCGCTTCGGCCGATCCTTCTTTCTGCAAGGCATCGGCCTTGGCTTCCTGGACTTTGGCTTGAGCCAGTCCCGCCGCAGCCTGCTGGGCCGATTCGCCTTCGGCCAGCATCTTGGCGGCCGCGGTTTCTTTTTCGGCCGCGTCGCGTTGGGCTTCGGCCTCGACGCGGATCTTGTCGGCCAACATGTTGGCGGATCGCTGGGCCGCTTCGGCCGCTTTGACTTCTTTGATCAAAGCTTCTTCGGCGGTCATCTCGGCCGCCGTCACCTGGACCTTCTTGGCACGTTCGGCGGCGGCGATTTCTTCAGTATCCTTGATCCGTTCCTGCTCTTCGACCACCGCCCGTTCGACCGCGACTCGCTCGCGGATGACTTCCTGAATGTTGCGTTTTTCGACCTCGATCGCTTTGTCTTTTTCAATGTCGGCGACGCCGACCAACCGCAACCGCTCGGTCGCTTCCAGGTCGCGGTCCCGACTCACGCGTTCCTGTTCGACCGCATCGGTCCGTTCCTTGTTGCGTTGGGCGACCAGGATTTGACGCAGTTTGTTCTCTTCGGCGATCCCCAGTTCTTCATCGGTGACGATCCGTGCCCGCTCCGACTCGAGCCGCTGTTCGGCTTGGACTTTCTTGGCAGAAGCCTGCTCGCGGGCTTGGATCGCGGCGATCTCGCGAGTCTGTTTTTCGACGGCTTCCACTCGTTGCCGTTCGAGTTCCAGGATGACCTCTTCGGCCTCGACGTCTTGTTTCTTGAGTGTTCGTTCTTTGTCGCGGGTGAACTGGTTTTCTTTGATCTTCTCGGTGGCCGTCAGCTCGGTGATCTTCTTGATCCCTTCGGCGTCCAGGATGTTATTTGGATTGAGCAATTCCAGCGGCGTCTGCTCCAGGAAGTCGATCGCCGCGTCATCGAGCCGATAGCCGTTCAGATCGGTCCCGATCACTTTCAGGATTTCGTCCTTGAAGTTATCCCGTTTGTCGTAGAGGTCGACAAAGTCGAACTGCTTTCCGACCGTCTTCAAAGCCTCGCTGAACTTGGCGTCGAACAGCTCCCGCATCGTTTCGATCTGGCTGCACCGTTTGGTCCCGATCGACTGGGCGATCTCGGTGATCTGCCCTTCCGCTTGGTCGACGCGAATAAAAAAGGCGACGCGGATATCGGCCCGAATGTTGTCGCGGCAGATCAGCCCTTCGGCCCCTTCCCGCGCGATCTCGAAACTTTTCAGCGTCAGATCCATGAACTCGTAGCGCTGCAGCAGGGGGACGACGACCATCCCGCCATCGGCGCAGGCGACCAAGCCTCCCATCCCGGACCGTACGATCGCCTGGTCGGGACCGACTTTGATGTAAATGCGACTGATCGTCACAACCAAGAAGATCAACAGCAGCAACAACGCCCCGATGATGATCAACCCGGTCGTTGCCGGGCCGCTCAGTTGCAGCAGGATGGCGTGCGTCATGACGTTTCCTCAGAGTCCGCTTGGGTGACGGTGTAAATACGGCGTTCAGAATCAAAAGCAGTGATGCGGGCGAGATCGCCTTTGCGGAGCGTTCCCCCCGCGGTACGGATATTCAGCAGCAAGGGGGCGCCGTTGGTCCGAAAGCGAGCTTGGCCGAAGTCGGGATTCGCTTCCCCCGTCGAAATCTCGCACGTTTCCCCGATCAAAGTCCCCGGGTGGTAGCGGGAGGCATCGGCGAACCACTTCGTCATAGGATTCGTCGCGATCTTGGTCGCGGCAACCGAAATCACCCCATTGCGGACGATAAGGACGAGATTCATCCACCACACCGAGGGTGGACGGTCGACAAATTTCCAGAGTATCCAGGAAACGCACCAGAAGAGGATCGTGAAGGTCCCCAGCCACAGGATGACCGGCATCCGACCGAGGTTCAGCCAACGGAGCGAGATGGCGCCCAACCCCAGCAGGCCGCCGCCCTGGCCGCCGGCGGGAGCCTCCCAGCTCGTTTCCCCGCCGCCTAGATCGGCATCCGCAGCGGGCAGGTCGGGGAGTTCCGCAGCGCCGTCCGGAACGCCCAAGTCGGGACCCTCCATGCTCAGGTCGGCCGCTCCCAGGATGGCCAAGCCGAGGTAGCAGAGGAGCAGCCCCAAGAGCACCGAAGCCGGCCACATCGGCCCGGCAAAGACCGACTCCAGGAAGTGTTCGATCGTGGTCCACACCGCTGGTTCCTCACGTGCTGCCGGGGTCGCATCCGACCGGTTGCCTGAAACAGAAGGCTCGCGCCCCGATGCGAAAGGGCGCGCGAAAAAAAGTTTTTCGAGACTCTACTACGGCAGGTAGTTCAGCGTGTAATAGGCTTCGGCGTGCAGCAGCGGGTGGCCTTGGCGATTACGCACGCCGTCCGCATGCAGCTCGTGCACATGGCCCCGCTGCAACCCGTCGATCTTCAAAGTGACGCGCTGCCCCGCCTGGTCGACTTCGATCGCTTCGATCGTCGGCTCGGTATGGTCGACTTCCGGGCTGCCGTACTGTTCGCGGTAGATGTAGGTGTAGGTGGACAGCTCGTAGCTAGCCGGGTCGCCAGCTGTCTCCCGATCCAAGGGCTGCGTAAAGCTCAATTCAAAACCTCCCGGAACCGCCCGCATCGTGCGGATTTCAAACGGCACCTTGCCCGTCCAATCGAGCCGTTCGATCGCAAACGGTTGATTCCCCCGCGATCCCCAACCGCGGTTGGTCCCGCCGACGAACAACGCGCCCGAGCGGGCCATTTCCACACCCACATTGCCCGACCCGAAACCGCCGCGAAACGGGAAACAGGCTCCCTGGTAATGCCCCTGCACCTTTTCGAGGTCAACCCGCATGATCGTGCTGTGGGTTTGGTCGGCGACGAATAGCTGATCGGCGAACGGTCCGAACTTTCCGCCGCTGGTATCGCAGGCGATCCCCGAGGCCGACTGCCCCATTTTCTGGTAGGGGAACAGCACCGCGGGCGGCTCGAGCTGCGGGATCTTGTCGGCTTCGATCATGATCCGACTGTCGCTGCTCGGTTCGGCCGGTTGCGGTCCGATGAAGGATTCGGCCAGCGAGTACCACGAGAAGCCTCCGGGATGCCCGACAAACTTGCCTGGCAGCAACTGTTTCAGACCACAGGTCCCATTCCACGGCCCCTGGTTATCGGTATAAAAAATGTCGCCGGCGGCGTTCATCCCGACCCCGCCGGGCGAGCGAATTCCGCTGGTCGTGGGAATCGTTTCTCCGTCGGGCGTCACCCGCACGCACCAACCGCGAAAGGGGACCTGACTGCTGAACGATCCGGTCAAACAGAGCGTGACCCATAGGTTGTCTTCCCGATCGAATTTGGAGGAGAACGCGTATTCGTGGTAATCGCCGCTGATCCCCCAGCCATCGGCGACGGTGATGAAGGTATCCGCCAGCCCGTCCTCGTCGGTATCGCGAATCCGCGTTACTTCCGGTCGCTGGGTGACGTACAGCCATCCATCTTTTTCGGCCAGACTCAACGGTTCGTGCAGCCCGTGGGCAAAGCGGTGGAATTGATCGGCGGTCACCTGCTCGGCAAACGGATCGGCCACCATCCAAATCTCCCCGCGTCGCGAGCAGATCGCCAACTGTCCAGCGGACATCAATTGGAAGCCCCCCACCTCGATCACCTCGCCCGGCGGCGTCTCAAAGCGGGTGATCTGGTAGTAATCTTCTTCCTGCGGCAGGGCGTCGGGGTCGGCGGCGGTGAGTGCCTCGGCACCATGCCCGGGGAAACCGCCGAGGATCACACCCATCCCCAACAGCAGGGCGGCGAGCGCTCGCGGGAACGGGATGGCCGACGGGAAGCATGTGTTTCGCTGCATCGCGGAAACCGTGTGGAGAGAAAATGTCGAAGAGGATGAAGGAACGGGGCAATCGCCCCGACGGAAGGAGCCGTGTTGTTACCAGCGGATCTGTTGCTCGAACGTGACTTGCCGCTGCTCCGGCAACGGATAACGCAGTTCCTGGGTGCCGTCCACGGTCACCAACGCAGGGTTCCCCAATCCCTTCACGGTGATCCGGTACTGGTCGTCGACGAGGAAGGTGCCCGGTTCCTCGGGGACGATCCGTCCGCGTGCCGCCCGAAACCAAATGCCGGCGACCGGAGCGGGCGAGGCGATCACCAATTCGCGACGAAACCATCCAGGCCGGCCCGCCAGGGCGACCGGTCGCGGTGCATCGGACACCGTGATCCCGCCTAACCGGTAGCGAAACGTCGGTTGCCCTTGGCGATTCAGTCGGTACCCCAGGAACTGGGACCCCGTTTCATCGGCCCCCTCGGCGGGCCAGCGGTCGGCGGGGTCCGCCAGCTTGGCGATCGCACAGCTCGATTCGAAGTCGATGACGGCGTCGCCCAGGGGGTTTTGGGCGCCGGGGCCGCGTCCTTGCCAATGCTTGGCGGCGTCGATGAATTGGTTTTGCCACAGCCGTGCCAGCGCCATCGTGCCCGCATCCCAAGCAAAGTGGCAGTCCTCGGGAAAGCCGACGGCGATCCCCCGCGGACTCAGCCCGGTGATAAAGTTGCGATACAGGATCGGTCGCTGGAGTGGTTCCAGTTCGATCGCGCCGGGACGCAGACCGCTCGGTTCCTTGGCGTCTTTCCCATCCCCCAGGTAGGCCCAGAGGGCGGCGATCTGCCGCGCCGGGTCGCCTTCGTAAACCGTTTCCAACACCGATTTGCCTTCGACAAAACTAGCCGGCATCCGCGTGCCGGGACGGTAAGCCTGGGGATCGAGCATGTAGCGATGGAACCAGTCCTCACGCAGCCGTTCGGTCATCCGCAACGCGTCGATCGCTTGAATCCCTTCGGTTCCCGCTCCGCCGAAAGTGTGGCATTTGATGCAATCCAAGCCCTTGTCGCCCATCAGCAGCCGACCCTTTGCCTGGCGGTGATGGGAGGGCTCGTCGGCGCGGGCCCACGAGACCGGCTCGTGGCGGTCGACCTTGACGAGGTCGGCGACCAGCGTGTCGATCGTGGGGTGAGGAAAGGCGGGCATCCGCGTTTTCACGTAAGGACGCTCGTTCGCCCCTTCCTGCAGGATCTTCGCCAGGTACGCCTCGCGAAGCTTGTCTCCGACGCCACTCAAGGGAGGCGGCAACCGCCCTTCATTGCCCATCTCGGGTGTGGTCGTTACGAAGGCGGCGTCCCGACTCGCTTCCGGGCCCCCCAACCCATCGCGTTGATGGCAGGCGTAACAATTCAGCGCGGCCAAGGTCCGCGCGATCCGTTTCGCGGGGCGGACGGTTTCCGCCGGGGCGCGGAGGGCCGTCAGTAAGGCCAGCCGCTGGCCGCTGGTCAGGGCATAATCGGGCAGCCCTGGCGGCACCGTCTCGGCCAGGCATCCCTGGGCTTGCTGCAAGGCGTCCTGGGACGGAGCCGTCAGCTGCGAAGCGACCTGCTGCCCTTCGATATTCAGCGGATGGCAAGCCGCACAGCCGGCGGTCCGAAACAGCTGGCCCCCTTCGGCTACCAACTCGGCAGCGGGTTGAAAGCGGTTCGGTACCAATTCCCGCGCCACCTTGGCAGCGGGATCGGTGGTCACCAAGCCGGCGATGTCGGAACGTCCCAAGCCGGGCCCCTCCAGCTCGAGCGACAGTTGCTGTTGGCCCGCGTTTTCGAAGTATTCGACGCGCAGCCGATAAGCCCCGACCGCCAGCTTCTGTTTCGCCGAACGGACGCCGTAAGGATGGATCCCGTCGTTGACCAGGACCGCTTTGCCATCGATCAACAAGCGGCTCCCGTCGTCGCTCCCTAAGTGGAAGGTGTAGGTGCCGGCCTGCGAAATCGGCAGGTAGCTTTCGTAGACCGCCGCAAACCGGTCGAGCGGCTGGATTCCCTCGAATCCCAAGCCGACGGTCGGTCGCTGGTCGACCGCTGCGAGTTCCGAGAAGTCCGGCAGCATGTCCCAGGTGCCGCGAAACAGGGTCCGTTGGAATTCGGCCTGTCCCGGGACGAGCACCACATCTTTCAACAGATAACACGCCACATCTTGGGCCTCGTTCAAATCCGCAACCAGGCGCGGCATCCGGGCATCGGGTCGCACCTGATGCGGGGCGGCCAAAAATGCGGCCAACGAATCGAGCGTGTACTTCTGGTCAAGCTCTCCCAACGGCACCGAGGTCGCTTGGGGGAGACTCGCCATCCCCGGGTCGTCGTGGCAAGCGAGGCAACCGATCGTTCGAAACAGCGTCTCGCCGCGCTGGGCGCTGGCCGGGCTGCCCACTCGATCGGTCGGCGGGGTATGGCCCCGGGAGAGAAAGCTGGCGATGGCCCGCGCCTTCTGCTGCCGCGTCTCGGCATCGAGACCGCTCCAGGGGTCGGGCATCGTCGTGCCCGGCTTGGTCGCGTGAGGATCCGCGATCATGGCGACCAGATGATCGGGACGAAGCCGGCCGGCGACATCGGTCAGGACCGGGCCTCCTTTGGCGGGCGCGGTCGCTGCCCCGCTGTGGCAGCGTTGGCATCCGAGGTTGGCCAGTAACAAGCGGCCCCCTTCGACCAGATCGCTTCCGGGGACCGCATGGAAACGTTCAAAGGCCGGGACGCGGGGCCGGCGCGCTTCCCGGGCGGTGTCGCGAGGTTTCACCCAGATGTTCCGGAAACGAACCGGGTCGCCATGATCTTGCAGGTAGATCGGGCCCGCTCCGGGGCCCGCCTTGATCGGCGCGGCACGGGTTTCCTGAGGCACCGCGACATTGGGTTGCACGACGACGCCGTTCAGTCGCACCGTCATCCGAGCGTCGGCCTGTTTGGTTCCCTCGTCGTCGTAGCGGGCGGCGGTGAAGTCGACATCGTAGGTCTGCCACCGCAGCGGAGGAAAGCACATGTTCAGGTCGGGGTCACGGACCGTGTAGATGCCTCCTGTCTCGTTGTTCGCCCCTCGCAAACCGAACGAATCGAGCACTTGGGTTTCAAACCGTCCTTGATGGTAGACCCCGCTGTTGCCTCGTTGCTGACCGCTCGATTCCGGCATGAAGGGTGTGCGAAACTCCAGGTGCACGGTGTAGTCGTCGAACGTGTCGAGGCTGGTCGCCCCCTCCTGCAGCAGGCCACCGTCGGTCCGCCGAGCCCCGGGGTGCCAATGCGCCCGCAGCGATTGGGGACTGCCGTCAAACAACACGATGCCTCCCGGCGGCGGGCCAGCCCCCAGCGTGGGGCTGACGCGTTCGACCCGCTTGAGCTCCAGCGAATCGACCAGGTCGGCGACCGTGTCGGCGTCCCCGTCGATCCGCTGCGGCGGGGTTTTCTGCCATCCGGCTCCCGGCAGCCCTCCGTCATACAGGACCAGTTCGAATTGCCCGTCGCCGCGGGCGATCACCTGCATCCCACGTTGCGGACCGGCGTATTCGCCCTGCACGGCGAAGTCGGGATCGGCGGCCGCCGCTTCGACAGTGGCATAGACCGGCGGGGCGGCGTGGGCCGCTTCGCCAACCGCCAGGGGCACGAACAGCGCGACCAGGGGCACGGACAGGAAAGACGCCCAGGCAGCCTTTCCAGGGATGCTACGGAAAATCATCGGCCACACGCGCGGAGAAGGAGCTATCGGGTCAACGGGTCCAGCGGGATGCTGGCGGGGAGCCCGATTATAGCTGGGGATTTTCTCCGCGTTGCTCCGTCGAGGCGGTTAATTCGTCTAGCTTGGTTTTGCCAAATGGGCTAGAACCCGCTCGCGCCTTAGGCAGCGGTGTTCCCGAATTCCTGCCCCGCATCGTCCGCTTTGCGCCGCGGCACCCAGCCCGCGGCCAGGGTGAGGGATGATATGGGAGTCCACGTCAAGGAAGACGATCGGCGATCATGAAAGACTTTCGACGCGTCCTCAAGCTGATTCTCCGCCGCAAGCTCACCCTCGCAGGCTGCCTGCTGACATCGATGCTGGTCGCCCTCCTGTGGGGGGTTAATATCTCGGCGCTCTACCCGATGGTGGAAATCGTCTTCAAGGGCAATGGCGTTCCGCAGTATGTGGAGGCGGAGCTTGCCCACAACGCCGAGCAGATCGCCCGGCAAACGGCGGAGATCGCCCGCCTCGACGAACAGCTCGCTACCCTCCCGCCCGACTCCGCCGCGGCCCGTCGGGTGCTGACGGCCCGCGACATGGCCCGCACGCAACGGGCTGCCTACCAGGCCTCGACCGGCTGGCTGGAATGGCTCCAACCGTATGCCGAGGCCTACTTGCCGCGGACGCCGTTCGGGACGCTCGTCCTGATGATCGGCGTGCTGTTTACCGGCACCCTGGTCAAACTGGTCGGGCTGACCGCCAATCTGGTCTTGGTTCAGGACCTGGCGATGCGGGCGGCCAACGAAGTCCGCACGCTCTTTTTTCGCAAGGCGTTGCATCTGGACCTCGATGACTTCGGCGACAGCGGGGCCGCCGGTTTGACCTCCCGCTTGACCAATGACATCGGCCATCTCAACGGCGGCATCACGGTGCTGTTGGGCCGGCTGGTCCGGGAACCGCTGAAGATGCTGGTCTGTTTCGGCGGAGCCGCTTGGGTTTGCTGGAGACTGCTCTTGGTCGTGATGATTGTCACCCCCATCTTCGCCTTCGTGATGTCGACGCTCAGCCGCTCGATCCGTCGGGCAAGCCGCCGCGTGATGGATGAGATGTCGCAGCTTTACGGGATGCTCAATGAAGCCTTCGCCGGAATTCGGGTCATCAAGGCCTACAACACGCAGGCCTTTGAACGAGCCCGCTTCGGACGCGGCGTCCATGAGTTCTACCGCAAGTCGATGAAGATGGCGTTTTACAACACGCTGACCCGCTCGACCTCGGAGCTGATGGGGATCGGGCTGGTCTGCCTGGCGATCCTGGCCGGCGGCTACCTGGTGATCAATCGGGAGACGAGCCTGCTGGGGATCCACATGTGCGACAAACCCCTCGGACCGGGCGAAATGCTGATGTTCTTTGGGTTGCTGATCGGGGCCTCCGACCCGGCCCGCAAGCTGACCGACGTCTGGAACAACCTACAGACCGGGATGGCCGCCGCCTCACGCGTCTACGAAGTGATCGACCGCCCGGTGCGGGTCACCGAACCGGCGACGCCCCGCGTGGTGGCCCGGCCCCATCAGGCGTTGCACTTTGATCGCCTCCACTTTCGTTACCCGGCGGGCCCGCCCGTCCTGCAGGGCATCGACCTGCAGATCTGCCATGGCGAATCGATCGCCGTGG
>CAYNVI010000159.1:0-9406 GCA_964400585.1 uncultured Pirellulaceae bacterium
CGCCGAATGGCTCACAAGCAAAGAAAATCCGCTGACGGCCCGCGTCATGGTCAATCGCATTTGGCAAGGCCATTTCGGGACCGGGTTGGTCGCTACCTCCAGTGACTTCGGTCGCAGCGGGGCGCAGCCTTCGCACCCAAAACTGCTCGATTGGCTCGCCGAGGAATTCGTTCTCTCGGGCTGGTCGGTCAAACACCTGCACCGCTTGATCGTGCTGTCGGCCACCTACGGGCAAGCGACGGGTTATAACGCGGAGGCGGCTTCCCGCGATGCGGACACGCGGTTGCTGTGGCGTTTCCCCCCGCGGCGTCTGGAAGCCGAAGCGATCCGCGACGGGATGCTGGCGGTCAGCGGCCAGCTCAATCTCGAACAGGGAGGACGGGGCTTCAACCTGTTCGACAAGCGGGGCGGACTGAGCGGTTTCCAGCCGGTGGAAACGTTCGGCAGCGAAGGACACCGCCGGATGATCTACGCTCACAAAGTCCGCCGCGAGCGAGACGCTGTGTTCGGGGCCTTCGATTGTCCGGACAATGGTCAAAGCACCAGCCGACGTCGTGAATCGACCACACCGATCCAAGCCTTGAATCTCTTCAACAGTCGCTTCACGCTGTCCGAAGCGACCAGTTTTGCCCGCCGCTTGGAACGCGACGTCGAGGGTCCGCTGGAGGACCGGATCGTCCGTGCGTTCCGTCTCGCTTACGGTCGCGACCCCGCCGCTGCCGAGCTGGCGGCGGCGAAGCCGATCGCGCACCGACACGGCCTGGCGACGGTTTGCCGCGTGCTGCTGAACAGCAACGAATTCCTCTTTCTCCCTTAGGATCTGCGATGCCCTCGCCTGCCGAAACGCTCTCGACTGCGGGCCGTCACTGGCTGGACCGTCGCCAATTCTTGGCGAATGCCGCCGGCGGAATCGGTTCGATCGCGGTCACCAGCCTGTTGCAGGGCGACGGGCTGTTGGCCGGCGAACCGCCGCGGATCGATCCAGCTCGTCCCTTTGCCCCGCGGCCGCCCCAGATCCCCGCCGCAGCCAAGAACGTGATCGTCATCTTTTGTGCGGGTGCGGTCAGCCAACTGGAGTCATGGGACTACAAACCGGAATTGATCAAGCACGACGGCGAACCGCTGCCGGGAGGACCCGCGGTCACGTTCCAAGGCCCTGCGGGCAATTTGGCCCGCCCCCAATATCCGTTTCGGCCGCGGGGGCAAACCGGCAAGATGGTCTCCGAGATGATCCCCCACCTCGCCGAACTGACCGACGATATCGCCTTCATCCATTCGTTGACCAGCGAGACCAACACCCATGGACCGGCCGAGAATTTTCTCTCCACCGGCTTTGCCCTCGATGGGTTCCCCAGTCTCGGATCGTGGGTGACCTATGCGTTGGGCAGCGAAAACCAGAACCTTCCCGCCTTCGTCGCCATTCCGGATCCTCGAGGCGTGCCGCAGGCCGGATCCAATAACTGGGGACCTGGCTTCCTGCCCGCCGCCTTCCAGGGAACGACCTTCAGTGCCCAGCGGCCCGTGCGTCACCTGCAACCGCCGGAGATCCCCT
This sequence comes from uncultured Pirellulaceae bacterium, assembly GCA_964400585.1. Classification (GTDB taxonomy): domain Bacteria; phylum Planctomycetota; class Planctomycetia; order Pirellulales; family Pirellulaceae; genus CAYNVI01. Next base: position 1,553 of record CAYNVI010000159.1, read on the forward strand.
CGCAAACCGATCGGGCGGCGCGTCAGCTGCTTCAGCAATTCAACCAACAGCATCTCGCCCAGCATCCGCACGAATCCCAGTTGGCCGCCCGGATCGCCAGCTACGAACTCGCCGCACGGATGCAATTGAGCGTACCGGAAGTCAGCGACCTTTCGAACGAACCGGCACATCTGCTGAAACTCTACGGCGCCGACGACCCGCACAATCCAAACAAAGCCGGCTTCGCCCGCAATTGCATCCTGGCACGTCGCTTGATCGAAAGCGGCGTCCGCTTTGTGCAACTATTCAACGGAGCCTACGCGAGCGGCGGCAAGCTGAACTGGGATGGCCACAGTAAGTTGAAGCAACAGTACGACGAACACGCGGCCATCCTCGATCAACCGGCGGCCGCCCTGATCCACGACCTGAAGCAACGCGGCCTGCTCGAAGAGACGCTGGTCGTCTGGTGCACCGAATTTGGCCGCATGCCGATGTTCCAAAAAGGCGCACAGGGACGCGACCACAACCCCGACGGCTTCACCTGCTGGCTCACCGGCGCCGGCGTACGCCCGGGCGTCAGCCATGGGGTCACCGACGAACTTGGACAAAAAGCGATCGAGCAGATCCACCCGCTGTATGACCTGAACGCCACCATCCTCCATCTGCTGGGGCTGGACCACGAACAGCTGACCTTCCAGCACAACGGGATCCAGCGACGGTTGACGAACGTCGAGGGGCACGTCATCCAGCAAGTGCTGGCTTAGCGGGACCGCGCCACTTCCCGCAACCGTCAAGACTTGCCACCCTCGAAATACTCCGACAGCCCTCGGATCCGACGAATCATCGAAAGCAAACAGAATCCCAGGATCACCAGTCCGGAAAGGTACATCACCCCGAAGTCGGGACGGGTGGTGAAGGGATCGACGACCAAGCCCCACAAGGTCGCGAAACCGAGCATGCATAAGCCGGTGACAAAGACCACAAAGCGCATGCGGTAGAATAACCCGCTGGCCACCATCATCATCGGATAGCCGATCAGCAGCAGCCCGCGGGGTGGGTCGGCCAGATAGATCAGCGTCGTATAAATCGTCACGTCACAAGCCGCCCACAACCAGTGAGCGGACTCCTGCCAGCGATCCCGCCGCGATAACTGCTGGATCCCAAAACTGGCGAAGACCCACGCGCAGAGCAAGCCGATTTTCAGCCCGATGTGCGAGGAAGCAACCTGCCCGGAGGCGGCCGCCGCGACGACGATCAGCAAGACCGCGCCGATCGCCCCGAGATGGCTGACCAGCACCGGCTCGCGACGCCACCAATGCACCAGCCGCTCATCCCACGATCGTTGGGGACGCGTGATCGGTTCATCGATCAGAAAGCGCTGCAGATCTTCCTGCAACTGCTCCGCCGATGCGTAACGATCTTCCGGGGCTTTGGACATCGCCCGCGTGATAATCACTTGCAGTTCCCGGGGGAGCTTTTTGTTGATTTTACGTGGCAACGCCGGATCGCGATGAAGGACCTGCAAGAGGATGTCGAAGGGAGCGGGTCCGCTGAAAGGCGGCTGCCGCGTCACCAATTGGTAGAGGACCGCGCCCAACGAATAGACGTCAGTGGCGGCAGAGAGCCGCTCGCCGCGGGCTTGTTCCGGGGCCATGTAAGCGGGTGTGCCGAGGATCTGTCCGGTCCCGGTCAAAGCTTCATCGGTCCGTTTTTGTTTGGCCAATCCGAAATCGATCACGAACGGTTCGCCGTCCTGACCGATCAGGATGTTCGAAGGCTTCAGGTCCCGATGGATGATCCCGTGACGATGGGCCGTCGCCACCGCGTCGGTGACCCGCACCATCAGCCGGGCGGCCTCTTTGGGCGCGAGTGCCCGCTGGCGAACGACGGCCGCCAAGTCCTGCCCGGCGACATACGCCATCGTGAAATAGATCAGCCCATGAGCCTCGCCGATTTCGAAAATCGGAATGATGTGGGGGTGGTTGAGGGCGGCGGACGCTTCCGCTTCGCCACGAAATCGTCGCAGTTCCTCGTCGCTTGCCAGCGCCCCGGACCGCATGATCTTCAACGCCACGGTCCGCTTCAATCGCTGATGTTCCGCCTTGAACACGATCCCCATCCCGCCGCGATCGATCTCTCCCAGCAGCGAGTACTCGCCAAAGGCAATCGGAAAAGAAGCCTTGGTCAAGCGGGCAAACGACCATTCGGAACTCGATGCGTTCCCTGGCCGCTCACCACCGGTTAACGTCTCCAGCGCGTCGGGATGCAGTCCAGGGCTAGCGTCGGGAGGACGAAAACCCCCGAACGCAGCTTGGACCAACTGCTGATTGTCAAGGAAGTCGCAGATCGATTGCGCGTAACGCGGGTGTTCACGAAAGAGTTGATCGCGATCGACCGTTTCACCCCGCTGGACCGCTTCCAGATGCGAGACCAGCAACTGCTGGAATACGGAATCGGCATCGTCGCCGGAGGCGGGGGAGTGGTTCATCGGTGATTTCGGCCGCCTTTCACGGCAGATGCCAGTCGTGGGCATCGGCCATCACACTGTCATTGATCTGCAGCAACTTCTTTTTCAAAGCCTCCAGCCGACGCGGTTGCTGCGTCGCCAGATCGTGCTGTTGCCGTGGGTCATCCGCCAGATTGTAGAGGCGATAGTTCGTGTAGTCCCCCTTTTTGATTTTCGGAATCCACGCTTCCTGGAACATATTGCTGGTCGACAACGGGTACGCAGGGTCGGCGACCAGCGAATAATCGCCGTCGCGGATCGCCACGATCGGCCGCGACTTTTGCAGATGCCAAAACAGCGGCTGATGGCGTTCGAACGCTTCCGGACGACCGTTCAGGACGGGGCTCAAGTCGGCGCCATCGAGGACGCGGTCCTGGGGCTTTTCCAGTCCCAGCAGGCCGCAAACGGTGGGCAGCACATCGACCACCCCTGCCGGTTCGTCGCTGACCCGCCCGCTCGGGATCGTGCCCGGCCAGACAAAGATGCCGGGCACCCGAATCCCTCCCTCCCAGTTGACCCCTTTGCGGCCGCGGAGTCCGCCGGTCCGATCATCCCGGTAACTACCGTTGTCCGAGGCGTAGATGATCAGCGTGTTCTCGGGCGCATCGATCGCTGCCAACTTGGTCAACAGACGTCCGATCGCCCGATCGGTATTGGCGATGGTCGCGGAATAAACGGCGGCCCGGTCGGTCGGTTTGCCGTATTCGCGGACCAATCGCGAAGGGGCGGCAATCGGAGCGTGCGGTTCGTGAAACCAGATATTCAGGAAGAAAGGAGCCTCCGGATCGCGTTCTTCGTCAAGCCAGCGAATCGCCTCATCGGCGACCAGTTGGCAGGAATACCCCTCCAGTTTGCCGACCGGTTCGCCGTTACGGATGAAGTTGTTGGGATCGCGATGGCTGGGGCTGGCGTTGTTCCAGGTCGCGAACCAGTGGTCAAAGCCGTGATCCGCCGGGGTCGGCTTGTCGCGTTCCGGCGTAGGCAACCCCAGATGCCACTTACCAATATGAGCGGTCTCGTAACCCGCTTGTTTGAGGATCTCGGCCAGCGTGATCTCGCGCAGCAGCAGATGCGATTCCTGGCTGGGGTCATGGATCCAACTGTAAACGCCGGCCCGGATGTGCTGGCGTCCGGTCAGCAGCGTTGCCCGCGAAGGCGAACAGACGGCGCAGCCCGAATAGAATTGGCGGAAACGCATCCCGCCAGCCGCCAAGCCATCGAGCGAAGGCGTTTGCACAGGCCCGTCGTAGCAACCGATGTCCTGGTACCCGAGGTCATCGGCCAACAACACCACCACATTGGGAGGTGACTCCGCCGAAGCGACCTCGGGGGACAGTCCGATACCGCAGCAAAAACTAAGCAACATCCCACCGGCGATCCGGTAGGCAGGGGGAAGCATCGAGATCACAATCGCCTCGCAAGATTAAGGGATCGATTCAGGGAGTCGGGTCCGAGGGAGCCTGCCGGAGCAGGTGCTGTTGCGAGGCGGGGATGCGATCGTACCGCAGCGCCCCGCCGATCAAACGCATCAACGTCCGCGGCGCGCCGGGCCGCGTTTCGAACAAGTAATCGGTCGGGGGCGGCGGGAAGTCGGGGACCTCCGCCTCCAGCTGACGGAAACGCGCGAGCAACCGTTCGACGACCTCGGGATGCTCGTCCGCCACGTTTCGTTGCTCCCCCCGGTCTGCTTCCAGATCGAACAGCATCATCGCCTGCGGAGGATCTCCCGACGTCAGGCCCGGATGCTCGGTCGGCTTGGGCTGTTCATAGGGAGCCAACAAGGTGACGCCATCGGGACCACGGGGATCTTCCCACTGGGCCAACTGCTCATCCGAGAGGTTGACAAACCGTGACGGTCCCGGATTGCGAACATGCAATTTCCAACGCCCTGCTCGAATCGTCGCCAACGAGTCTCCGCGCATGCCGAAGATCGCCTGGTGAGGACCGGCGGCGGCGGAATCTTGCAAGATCGGCAGGAGATCGCGGCCGTCGAGCTGCCGATCTTGCGGGAGCCTCGCCCCGGTCAGCTGGCAAACGGTCGGCAAGACGTCGATCGTGCCCGCCGGCGCATCGTTGACCACTCCAGGGGGAATCGTACCGGGCATCCGCGCGATCATCGGCACGCGGAGGCCTCCTTCCCACGTTCTCCCCTTCATCCCTCGCAGTCCTGCGGTCGAACCGCCGTACCAAGGCCCATTATCCGAAGTGAAAATCACCAGCGTGCGTTCGTCGATCTGCTGGGCGCGCAACGCCTCCAGCAGGCGACCGACCGAGGCATCGAGTTCCCGGATCACATCGGCATAAAGATTGTCGCGGGAGGCGGGCGTGTAGAAATGGTCGGATACGGCCAGCGGTTTGTGCGGCATCGCGTGCGGCAGGTAAAGGAAGAACGGCTCGTCGTGGTGCCGTTCGATGAAATCGATCGCCCGCGCGGTGTACCGTTCGGTCAGCGTCGCTTGGACGACCGGATACTCCACCACCGTTTCGTTCTCGATCAGTTGCACCGGGAACATGTCGTTGGAATAGAGGATCCCGAAGTACTCCTCGAAACCTTGCGTGCGAGGGAGCCATTGCCGCTTGTGGCCGAGATGCCATTTCCCATAGGCAGCGGTCGCGTAGCCGGCTTGCTTCAGACATTCGGCCAAGGTGATCTCGGAGGCGGGTAAGCCGAAGTTCGACTGCCCGACATCGGGTGCGGGATTGCGCACCACCGTGTGGCGGAACGGGTACCGGCCCGTCAACAGCGTCCCGCGGGAGGGCGCGCAGTAGGGCGTCGGCACGTAGAAACTGGTCAGCCGCGCGCCTTCGGCCGCCATCGCATCGAGATGCGGCGTCTCGAACGGACCTCCCGGCTGGAAACAACTCACCTCGCCATAGCCAAGATCGTCGGCAAAGATCAGGATCACATTGGGGCGTTCCGCCGCTCGCGCCGTGACCGTCGCAAGCAGGCAACAGGCCAACCAGTAGCCGAAACGAGGCGTGTATCTAAACCGCTGCATGGGATCTCCGGGGGTAACACGGCAAAGGGAACGTTTCGAATTCATTCCCGCGGTCGCCAATGGGCCCATTCTAACCGCTGGGTCCGCGCCGTTTCGCCGCCGTTTCGTTGCCGTTTCGTTGCCGTTTCGTTGCCCCCACTGTTTCGCGACGATGCTGCCCGCACCGCCAGCCGGCAAACGTCGAGTATCATGAGGATCCCTCGGCCTGCCGTCTCCCCGGAAAGAGGCGAAGGGACTGGGAAACTGATTGCTGAACGATCCTTCTCTCCAGGAACCGCGTTCGTATGAAACCACTCGCCCTGTCCGCTGCCTGGCTCATCACCTGTTTGCTGGCAGCGTCTCCGCTGAAGGCCGAGGAGCGGGACGCCAGCCCGCCGCTGACTTTCGAGCTGCAACGCGTGATCGCGCACCAAGGATTCGACGGAGAAAAGTGTTGGGTACACGCCCGCGCCGGAGCCGTCCCGGCGGCCCAGACCGAATCGGCCGAGGACGATCCGCTGGTGGTGATGACGATGCAGAAATTGCTGCTCAGCGGCTCCGATGTGTTCTACGCGCTGCACCAAAGCGATTCCCGGGACGGGGGGAAAACATGGAGCGAACCCGAGCCGATCGACTCCTTTCGTCGCCAAACCTTTCCCGCCGATCCGGCCGCGGCGGAAGAGCTGCCGACCGGTGCGGCGATCGCCCCGCACCTGCTGCAAGCGGGCGACGAAACCACGGTTTGCGATTTCACCCCCAAGTGGCACGCCGCCAGTCAGCGGTTGCTGGGAACCGGCCATACCGTCTGGTATCGCGACAATCACGTGATGCATGTCCGCCCCAAGGGAATCGCCTACGCGGTCTTCGATCCCAAGACCTCCGCCTGGTCGTCGTGGGACACCGTCGACCTGCCCGATCTTCCCGCCTTTCAAAGTGCCGGTTCGGGGAGCGTCCAGCGGATCGACCTGATCGGCGGTGATATCCTCTTGCCGATCTATTTCAAGGAACCGACCGCGAAACAAAACTCGGTGACCGTCTGCCGCTGCCGCTTCGATGGCCGGACCCTCGAATACGTCGAGCATGGAGACGAACTGACCGTCGACATCAAGCGGGGTTTGTACGAACCCTCGTTGACGCGTTTCCAAGGACGCTTTTATCTCACGATGCGCAACGATGACCACGGCTACGTCAGTGTCAGCGACGACGGACTGCACTTTGCCCCGCCGCAGCGCTGGACGTTCGACGATGGCGAACCGCTGGGCAATTACAACACGCAGCAGCACTGGGTGACGCACAGCGATGGACTGTTTTTGGTCTACACCCGCCGCGGCGCAGGCAACGATCACGTCTTTCGGCATCGGGCGCCTCTGTTTATCGCGCGCGTCGATCCGGAAACCCTGCAGGTCGTCCGCGCCAGTGAACGGGTCATCGTGCCGCAGCGCGGTGCTCGGCTGGGCAATTTTGGCGTCGTCGAAGTCTCCCCGCACGAAACCTGGGTGACCGCCGCCGAATGGATGCAGCCCGCCGGCGTCGAACAACATGGCAGCAACAACAGCGTGTTCGTCGCCAAACTGAAATGGAGTCGACCCAATCGTGCGTTCGCGGACCCAGTCAGCGGAGGAAACGAACTCTCGGACGCTTCCTCGGGCGAAATCATCCAGCCCTACTTCACGCCGCCTCTCCCCTGGCAAGACAACCCCGGCCAGTACAGCGACTTGCTGCGACGGCCCAAGGGGGCAGCGATCACCTCGCCGGCAGGCTGGCAGCGCCGTCGGCAAGAACTTCGTCAGGAATGGGAGAGGTGGCTCGGGGCGTGGCCGCCACTGATCACCGATCCGGAAGTCGAAATCCTCGATTCACAACGGCGCGAAGATTTCACCCAGCATCAAATCCGCTTCCACTGGACACCGCAAGAGACGACGACCGGCTACCTCCTGGTCCCCCCTGGCGAAGGCCCGCACCCCGCCGTTCTCACGGTTTACTACGAACCGGAAACCGCGATCGGACAAGGCAAAGAGGATCGCGACTTTGCCCTTCAGCTGACCCGTCGCGGCTTTGTCACCCTCTCGATCGGCACCACCGAAGCGACCGCCGCGCGGACCTACGCGCTCTATCACCCCAGCATCGAAGCGGCGGAGGTGGAACCGCTGTCGATGCTCGCCTACGCCGCCGCCAATGCGTGGCACGTGTTGGCCGATCGTCCGAAAGTCGACGCCGAGCGGATTGGCATCGTCGGCCACTCCTTTGGAGGGAAATGGGCGATGTTCGCCGCTTGCCTGTTCGAACGGTTTGCCTGCGGGGTCTGGTCGGACCCGGGCATCGTGTTCGACGCTACCCGCCCCAGCATCAATTACTGGGAGCCGTGGTACCTTGGTTATCATCCGCCGCCGT
>CAYNVI010000160.1:0-9382 GCA_964400585.1 uncultured Pirellulaceae bacterium
GGCCCGGTAGCTTGCCATCTGGTTCACCCACGAGTCGAGCTCGTGGGGGTCCGGAGGAGGATTGTGACTCTTATGTCAAGGACGCGCTACAAAGACGGAGCAACCTGGTTACTCTGCTTTGCGCAATTTCCGGCTTTGTCATCAGTCCAGTCTAGGCGACCGGTGACGCTCCACCGCGTCAACGCGGTGGCTTCCGATGAGGATGATGCCAGCGGACGGGATGACGCTAGAGTTCAATATAATCCGTTGCCGACGAGGCAGGCGGTTTCGACGGTTCCGTCGTTGATTTGAAACATCCCGGGATACTTCTGGTCCCATCCGGCATTGCCGGCCGGACAGTATTGGCGGCCGTTGCCTTCGATGGCGGCGATCGTGGGAATACGGGCGGAGAGCGAGGCGGAGTGGAGGAACGAAGCTCCGATGCAGGTCAGGTCTTGGACGCAGAGGTACATGCCGAGGTGCTGCGCCGCCGCACCCATCAAGAGGGCCTCGGCGTGCCCTTTGCAAGCCTTCAAAGCGACGCCACTGTAGCCTTGCTCGCGCGCCAGGTACAGGCTGTCGAGGTCGACCAGTGATTCATCGATGACCACCGGCAGCCGCTCGGCCACGCGGTGCATCGTGTTCTCGGGATGGGCGGCGAGATCGCGATGCGTCGGTTGCTCGATGTATTGGATTCGCGGGAGGGCTGACGGGGCGACCGCTGCGACCTGATCGAGCATCGCCAGCACGTAATCGGCATCTTGGCATCGCTCGTTGAAATCGAGCGAGAAAGCCCAGGGCTGACCAGGCTGGCCCGACTGCTCGGCCGTCGCGTTGACCGCACGTACCCGCTCGACGTCCCAGGCGAGGTCATCCCCGGCCAGTTTGATTTTGAGGTGGCTGAGACCGTCGCGGGGAATCCACTCGGCGAGCGTTTCCGGTAACCCGTCACCCACCGGCGTCGTCACCTCGGCCGCGACCAGTGGGTCCAAGGCCCCGACCAAATGGTACAGCGGCAACGTGGCGACCGGCCGCGGGGAGACGAATTGTTGCAGCGAGAGGCCGGCGAAGGGTTTGCCCAGGTAGGTTCCCAGATCGCGCGGAAGGTAGTCGGGGCCGAGCAGGGCAAAGGCGCTTTGCCCGACCGCCTTGCCGTGCGCATCGAAGAGGGCGGCTTCGAGCGGCGAGGCGGCCAGCAGCACGGCCAAGGGAGGAAACCGCTCGGGCAGGCCGAGCCGTTCGGTCACCCGCTCGACCAAACCCTGGCGGCGCTCGGCCAACGCCAGCGAGATGTCCAGCGGGTGCCCGCCGAGCGGATCGGCTGCGGCGTCCTCGGCGATCTCTTTCGCCAACGCGACCGTCGCCTCCAAGGTTTGGGCGGACGTCAGCTGTTGGCTGGGCCAAGCCCAGGCATTCCCCATCGTCATCGAGCCAAGGCCATCGCCCTGCTGTCCCGCCCCGTTTTCCGCGCGGCAGCGGAGCGAAACGATCTGCACCCCTTCGACGACCCGCCCGCCAAATTTCATGGGAGAGCGGTAATCGATCGAATCGACCTCCAGGTCGAAGGCATAGGTTCGCAAGTCGGTGGCAAGCATGAAAACTTTCTTGGAGCGAGGAGCGAGGAGCGAGGTGCGAGGTGCGAGGTGCGAGGATGCCGCGACGCTCGTTGGCCAGAACGGCGGCGGAAACCAGCTGGAGGGTGGTTTTCGGACGGCGCCTACCGGGACAGCGCCCCTTTTCATGAGCGGTTGGGCGCTGGCCCCCAGCCTTTCGTTGTCGAGCCGGCGGCTAACGCCGAAACCGCTCAAAGGACCGCTTCGCAGCGTGCAATACGGGATTTCGATCGAGAAGTATCGTTATCCCGCTACGACCGCGTGTCGGCCGCGAACACCTTACACAAAAAAACCTCGCCCCGCGTCGGGGAGAGGTTGGAAGCGTCGAAGCGGGGTGACGAGCACCCGTCTACCGCGGAGGAAGCGACCTAAAAAAGGTTCTTCCGCACGGCCCAGACAGCCGCTTGCGTGCGGTCGGTGACGCCGATCTTGCGAAGGATGTGCTGGACGTGTTCTTTGACCGTTTCGTAGCTGATCCCCAGAGCTTTGGCGATCTCCTTGTTGGTCAAACCGAGCGCCATTTGGCGGAGCACTTCGCTTTCCCGCTGCGTCAGGGGGACTTCGATGTCGCCCGACAACCGCGGCGTGGCCAGGGCCCCCGTGACCCGACGCAGTTCTTCCCGCGTCCAAGCCGACTCGCCGCGAGCCGCTGTATGGACGCACTCGAGTAGCCGCTCCCGGGAAGCGTTCTTGATGACATAGCCGGAAGCCCCCAAAGCCACCGCGCGGGCGACGTACGTCGGGTTGTCGTAAGCGGAGAAGAGCAGGATCGGCAACTCGGGGTGATCGAGCTTGATCCGCCCGAGCGCGTTGAGGCCGTCACCCCCTTCCATCCGTATATCCAGGAGGACGACGTCCGGTTTGGTTTCTTCGACCAGCCGCAAAGCGTCGGACGCGGTGGCCGCTTCTCCGCAAACTTCGACGTCGCTTCCTTTGAACGTCTCGCGTAAACCAACGCGGACGACTTCATGATCATCAACAACCAGTGTTCGAATTGACATGGGTTTTCTTTTCCTTTTCGGTAATCCCGAAATCGACTGTAACGCGGCTACTTGAGCCGCATGGAAGGTTGAGCACACGTCCGCAGGGCGATTCGATTCAAACCAATGCCTGGGAACGCTCTAAATGGGCACGAACCAGCAAATTGGATCGGCCCGGCAATAAAAACGCGGAGGCGGCCGGAGCAAGCTCCTGACGACTCGCCACCTTCGCTAATGAGATCCCTCATGTACCGCTTGCGAGTTGTTTGGACTTCCTTCTGTGGGGGAACGCCAAACGAATCCATGGAACCCCCCAGCGAGCACGCAGAAGAAGAAAAAAGTTTTTCTCACTTCTTTATGTTACCCTCCCCGAACGATCTTTGAGATATTAATCAGGGGTTTGTAGCACACAACGAAGGGGGTGCCAGCTTATTTGCCGTTTTAATTGTCACCCCTCGCCCGCTGGATGCTGTGCCTGCCCCCCAGCGATCGTCGGCAACGCCGTTCCGCGCCGTTCCGCCAAGACACGCGTTATCCGGCTTGCGACCCTTGCTGGCATCACGACCTAAGTCATAGGCGAGTAAGGAGTTCCGCTGATATCCCGGGCATTCGTTCGGGGAGAAGGTAAGCGGGCAACGGAGGCAACCTGGCGGTGGGAAGCTTACGGGTGCTCCCCGCCCCAGCCCGCGTTAACGAGTGCAACATATCTGATTCTACCAAACCCACCTGGTGGAATCCACCATGGGTGGCTCGGGGGGGCTCGATGTTGTGTCGTTTTCCCCGCCATCCTGATGGCTGGGTGGACCGTTTCGCCCGCCTGGGGAGGTTTTGCGGGAGCCGTTGAAGCCGGGAGCCGTTGAAGCATGGTTCGGGAGCCGCTACTCTGCCCGGCTCCGACCTCCTGGGAACCGCTTGCGATGCCGAAACCTGATCTTTCCCCCGGCGCTGCGGCGGAGGGGCTGCGAGCTCCTTCGCTTGCCACGCCGCTCGCCTACCGTCCGCCGCGTCCTGCGTATCAGCCGGGAATCGGACTGATCGGTTGTGGCGGGATCAGCCGCGAGCACCTGACCGCTTATCGCAACGCGGGTTGGACGGTGGTGGCGATGTCGGATCTGCGTCGCGAGTCGGCCGAGTCGATGCGGGACGCTTTTTTCCCGGATGCCCGGGTCTACACCGACTACCACGACTTGCTGCGGGAAGAATCGATCGAGGTGGTCGACATCGCCACGCATCCTGCGGGACGGCCGGTGATCGTGCGGGATTGCCTCAACGCCCGCCGGCACGTCCTCAGTCAGAAGCCCTTTGTGCTCGACCTCGACGAAGGCGAGCGGTTGGTGGAGTTAGCAGGGCAGCGCGGGGTCGCTTTGGGGGTGAATCAGAATGGCCGATTTGCTCCCCACTTTGCGTACCTCCGGCAAGCGGTCGCCGCGGGCTTGCTCGGGGCGACCTTCGCCGCCCACCTTTCGTGTCACTGGGATCATTCGTGGGTGCGGGGAACGCCGTTCGAAAAGATCCGGCACTTGATCCTTTACGACTACGCGATCCACTGGTTCGACATCGTGCGGTGTTTCCTGCCGGCGGCCCAGCCCCAGCGGATTTTCGCGTCGACGACCCGCGTGCCGCATCAGCAGATCACGCCGGCGATGGCAGCGCAGGTCGCGATCGAATTCGACGTCGCGCAGGCGACCCTCGTCTTCGACGCCCACGTTCCCTTCGGCCAGGAAGATCGCACCATGATCGCGGGGACCGAGGCGACGGCGACCAGCAGGGGGCCGAGCATCCAGGCGCAGCAGGTCCGCTTGAGCGACGCTCACGGGACCTACATTCCGCAGCTGGAAGGGCAATGGTTTCCCGACGGCTTTCAAGGGACGATGGGCGAGTTGTTACTGTCGATCGAAGAGAACCGCCCCTCGCTGATCGATGCGGGGGACAACCTGGAGAGCTTGGCGCTGTGCTTTGCCGCGATCGCCAGCGCCGACGCGGGCCAGGCCCAGAAGCCTGGCCAGGTCCGTTCGCTCGGCTAACCGAGGCGGTCAAGCCAGCGGTCGCGGCGGGAGGGCGCTGGGCCGACCGAGGCGTCGACCGACCGCCAGCAGGCCGGCCAACCCGAGCAGGGCGCAGCCACTGGCCGGTTCCGGCACCGCCGCGGCCGGCGGGCTGCTGGGCGGCGTGGGGACCGGGGGCGTCGGCGTCGGTGGCGCGGGCGGCGGGAACAGCGGGAGGGGGGCGAGGGCGGCAAAGCGAAATCGATCGATTCCGGCGTTGTCACCGCTTCCTCCGTCATCGAAACCGAGCGTGTAGGGCGTCCCCGCGGCGACCCGCAGCGGATCGCCGCTGAGCAAGGCGGTCAGGTCGAAGGCATCGGCGCCATCGTTCGAAAAGAACAATGTCCCTTCGCTTGGATCGAACGCCAACGAGGGCCGGCTCGACGCCATCGACAAACCGACCCAGGCGGAGGATTGGAGCAAAAACCGGCTGCCGGCCTTCAATGCTTCAAATTCGATCTGCTCCAGCGCCGTATCGACATCCCAGGCAAACTGCCACGATTCCTGCCCGTTAAAGCGGGCATCGCTGCCGCCCAGGTTATTGATCCCCAGGCTGTCGGTGTTTTCGTTCAGCGTCCCGCCGAGCGTGCCGTCCGCTTGGCTGACCCGCTGGGTGGTCAGCGTCGCCGGCAACCCCGAATCGTCGTCGGCCAACGGGAACGCGGCGTTCGCGCCGCCGCCGTCCCCTTCGAAGATCCCGCCGTTGCCGAAGCGGTAGACCAGGCCGGCGGCCGACGGCGAGACGCCGGTCAGCGCCAGCCAGCCGGTCACGCTGGCCAGCACGAGGCCCCGCAGGCGGGCTGGTTTGGTCGACAGCAGGCCCCTGCGTCGGCGCGGCGGCGGGTCGGTGACCTGGCCGTGGCTGATGTGATTGCCCCTCATTTTGCAATTCCCTTGTGAGTGAAGATGGGTCAGTGCATGCCCCTGAAGAAGGGTTTCATTGTCTCCGTTCGGGGAGGTTTTGCAACTCTTTTTTTTCTGCTTTCCGCGTCCGCCGCCGGTGGTGCGTGGTGCCCGGGGGGGCGGCCGCGATCGCCACCGCGCGCCCGGGAGAGCGACAGCGGCCGGGGCTGGCCTGATGAAAATGTGCCTAGCTGGGCAAACGGCGCGTTGGTGGGGTGTCGAGATCATGACGCCGAGGGAGCCTCGGCTTCGCCCCTCCCCCAACCCGTTCGCGGCAATGTTGTCCGTGCTGGCAACGTGTTTCGCGCGACCGGGTTGGGGGAGGGGGGACGGGAAAAGGCTTTGCCCGGTCAACAAGGGCGGGCGAGACAAAACCCGCTACCGAAAGATTTTCCTCAGTCCAGGGCCGGGCGGGGGTCTGTTGCGTTGGCGGGGGGGAAGCCTCAAAATACGCCGCGTACTCAGGACCGCCGATTCCCCCCACCGAGGACCCTCCGCCGATGCCACGACCCGTCACTTTGTTTACCGGACAGTGGGCTGACCTGCCGATCGCTGAAATGGGGCCGATGACCGCCGAGTTTGGTTACGACGGCATCGAACTGGCTTGCTGGGGAGACCATTTCGAGGTCGCCAGGGCGCTCGCCGAAGACGATTACTGCAGCAAGCAGCGGGCATTCCTCGACGATCTGGGGCTGCAATGTCACGCGATCAGCGCCCACTTGGCGGGCCAAGCGGTGCTCGATCGGATCGACGAGCGTCACCGGGCGATCCTCCCCGATTACATCTGGGGCGATGGCGATCCCCGCGGCGTCAACGAGCGGGCGGCGGAAGAGCTCAAGCAAACCGCGCGGGCGGCACAAAAATTTGGCGTCGACGTCGTCAACGGATTTACCGGCAGCAGCATTTGGCACCTGCTGTACTCCTTCCCGCCGGTCCCCGAAACGATGATCCAGGCGGGGTTTGATCTGCTGGCCGAGCGGTTCAATCCGATCCTGGACGTCTTCGGCGAGTGCGGGGTGAAGTTCGCCTTGGAGGTCCACCCGACCGAAATTGCTTTTGACATCTACACGGCTCAGCGGGCCTTGGAAGCGCTCGATCACCGTCCCGAATTCGGGTTTAACTTTGACCCCAGCCACCTGATTTGGCAGGGCATCGACCCGGTCGAGTTCATTCGCGCGTTCCCGGATCGGATCTATCATGTCCACATCAAGGACGCGATCCAGACGCTCGACGGTCGCAGCGGCATCAATTGCAGCCACCTCAACTTCGGCGACCCCCGTCGCGGTTGGGATTTCCGTTCGCCGGGGCACGGCGGGGTCGACTTCGAAGAGATCATCCGTGCCTTGAACGTGATCGGTTACACGGGGCCGCTGTCGATCGAGTGGGAAGACTGCGGGATGGAGCGAACCTATGGAGCCCGCGAAGCGTGCGAGTTCACCAAGAACCTCGATTTCGCGCCGAGTAATGTCCAATTCGACGCCGCCTTCGATGAAGGCTAGTCGTCGGGATCCGGCCCCTGCTGAACGCGGAGAGGGATGGCGATGCAAGTGAGTGTCAACGGGACCGAGGCCGAAGTGCCCGCCGAGGTGACGATTCGAGAGCTGCTGGATATCGTGGAGGTGCCTCCTAACTATCTCGCCGTGGAAGTCAACGAGGATGTCGTCCCGCGTGACCAGCATCCGACCTATCGGCTATCCGCCGGCGACCGCGTCGAGGTAGTGACGCTGGTCGGCGGCGGTTGACGTGTGGGTGTCTATCCCACCGAGGCGCTCCCCCTTTTGTTCCGTGAAGGAAGCGAACGATGATCCAGCCCGAATCCCAAGCCGAAGCGACGCCGCCGGCCGAGCCGATGGCCCCGCCGGCCGAGGAGGCCCTGCAGGTAGGCGGGCGGACGCTCCGCAGTCGCTTGATCGTCGGAACCGGGCGGTACGACACGCTGGAAGTCATGCGGGAATCGCTGGACGCGACCGACGCGCACTGTGTGACCGTGGCCGTCCGGCGGGAAAAACTGTACGACCGGCGTGGGCAGAATCTGCTCGATTTCCTCGATCTCGATCGCTACATCCTGCTGCCCAATACGGCCGGGTGTTACAACGCGACCGACGCGATTCGCGCCGCCCGGCTGGGACGGGAGATTCTGCAGACGCTGGGCAATCCCGGTGCCGACTGGGTCAAGCTGGAAGTGCTGGGGGACAGTAAGACGCTGTTGCCCGACCCGGTGGAGACGATCGAGGCGTGCCGGCGGCTGGTGGCCGACGGCTTCCAGGTCCTCTGTTACACCAGCGACGATCCGGTGACTGCCCGCCGTTTAAAGGACGCGGGCGCAGCCAGCGTGATGCCGGCCGGCAGCCCGATCGGTTCGGGGCAAGGTTTATTGAACCCGAACAACCTGCGGATCATCCTCGAATACCTCAAGGACGACGATCCCGCTTACCCGGTGATCATCGATGCCGGGGTGGGGACGGCCAGCGATGTCGCCGAGGCCTTGGAGTTAGGGGCCGACGGCGTGCTGCTGAATACCGCGATCGCCCATGCCCGCGATCCGGTACGGATGGGGCGTGCGATGCGAGCCGCGACCACGGCGGGACGCGAGGCGTACCTCGCCGGGCGCATCCCGAAACGACTCTACGCCTCGGCCAGCAGCCCCCAAGAGGGCGTGATCAGCTCGCGGCCCTACGGCAGTGCACCGCTGTAGCCTCCGCCCCCGCCGGCCAGCGGTGGCCGCTGTATCTTGCGGAGGCCGCCGCATCGCGGGTGTCGCGGCGGCAAGCCGGGCAGGAGGCGCGCGATGTCCTATTGGTTGATCAGGGCGGCGTCGAGGGCGACACTGTCGCGGAAGTCATAGGAGTGGAAGTAACGAGCGATCCGCTCCGAAAGGACGCCGAGGAAGACCCTTCGGAAGCGTTTCTCGGTCGTTTCGCTCGTGTACTGCCCACCCGTCACCGGGTAGGAGTAATCTTCCAGGTTGCGGCGGAATTCCTTGCGGCCGCTGGCGACGTCGTAGACCGTCGTCGTCGCCGTGACCTGCCCGCGGTAAAGCGTCGCTCCATCGCGAAGCTTCAACCCGATCAGTTCGATCGCGACCACTTTGTCGGCTTTCACGCCGCGTCCGATCGTGACGAAATCGAGTTGGTCCCAGCCATTGTTGTCGCGCCAGGCGGCGATCTCATCTTCCCGCACCAATTCGAGCCCGTCGACTTCGACCTCAAGGATTTCGCCGACTTCGCGGCTGAGCAGGCGGGCTGCCGGATCGTTTTCATAGATGCTGCTGTCGCTGACGGTGATCACCGCCACCCGCTGATCTTCCAGGTCCTCGAATTCGGCCGGGGCTTCGTCACCCCGGACGGTGTGAATCAGGTTGGCCACCAGGCCGACGCAGCCCGCTTGCGTGATCGCCGTCAGCGTCATCACCAAGAGCGCGAACAGGCGGTTGTGTGTCACCAGTTGCATCGCGAATCCTTTCGCTCGCAGCAGGAATGAATCGAAGGAGTTGAGTTTCAGGGTGCCCCGTACAGCCGGAGGGTCCACTCGACAAGGCTGATCACGATCACCGCGATCAGCGACGTCGCCCAGGCGGGAACCGCCCAGCGAGGCAACCAACGTCCGCTCCAGCCGCAGAAAGCGAACAGCCCGCCCGAGGCGAAGCTGACCCAGGCAAGCAGGAAGCCGCCTGCGTTGGTCGCGATGCTTTCCCCGAATTGACCATGCGTTACGTGCGCCCACGAGGTGGTCATCCCGCATGCCGGACAGCGAACCCCCCAGAGCACCCGGATGGTGCAGGGAGGAAGCCCCAGTTGGCGGTGGGTTCCCAGTCCTTGGGTTTCCGGACGCAGGGTCGCGGCGGTCACCAGGAGACCCCACG